>JBPCLD010000022.1:0-5654 GCA_051003655.1 Candidatus Limnocylindrales bacterium
TCCAACGCCGAACGGCTTTTGGCCTTGCCAGACTGGCTCGAGTTCTATAACCATGGACGCCCCCACACCGCGCTCGACGGACTCACGCCACACCAGGCGCTTGTCAACAACGTCTCCGGGAATCACAACTAGGTCACCTAATACCAGGCCGACCTGTAGCCGACCTGTCGGCCGACCGGCGCCTACTCCTCGCGCAAGGTGTGCGCCTGCTCCCACCAGCCCTCGCTCATCAGATCGGTGGGTGCGGCCATTCCAAGAACCCGAGCGGCCTGGGCTAGTCGCACCCGGAATTCGTCGAGCTCGACGGCTAGCAGGTCGGACAGCCCGATGATCCCCGCCTCCGTGAACAACGCCTGATCGTCAGGCCCGAAGTTCGCCAGGTTGAGCAGCAGCGCCTCGTCACGCCAATCGTTGACGTCGGTTATGTCGGCGTTGATCTGGTCGGCCAGGTATTGCCGGCGCGTAGGTGTCTCGGAAACCTCGAGCAGCAGGCCGGTGGTGAAGATGCCCTGTCGGTCGAGCGCGGCGAGGTGGTAGAGCGGCACGCGCTGGAGCTGTTCGATCGGCGGCATGGGCGCAGATTAGCGGCGAGTCATGTCTCGAGGGTGGCGTCGACGGACAGCTCGACGTTGCCCTTCAGCGCGCGCGAAATCGGGCAGCCATCCTTGGCCTTGGCGGCCATCTGTTGGAAAGTCTCTTCATCGATGCCGGGTACCCACCCACGTGCAGTCAGGTGGCTGCTGACGACGGTCCAGCCGTGCTCGCGCTTCTCGGCGCTGACATCGGCGCGTATCTCCACCCGATCGGCGACGAAGCCACTCTTGGCAAGCTCGTTGGAAAACGCCATGGAGAAGCACGACGCGTGCGCGGCCGCCAAGAGCTCCTCAGGACCGGTCTTGCCTCCAGGCTCCTCGGTCCGCGATCCCCAGCTGGTTGGCAGGTCATGCCAGAAGTCGCTGGTCGCGGAGCTGACGGTGCCGCTGCCGCTGGGCAGGTCGCCCTGCCAGGTTGCCGTTGCCGAACGAGTCACAGCCATCTTGGATTCCTCCCGGGCACTGAAAACGTCATGAAAAATCTGGCCGCCGGATGATGCGGCGAAGATGGGTTGCGGGTTAGTCTAGGCGCCCAGCGGCCGGTCGGCGCCGGAACCAATGCCCGACTCCCAGCGTCAGGCGCGGGCAGGAGTGGCTGATTGAACGCAACCCGTCGCAACCCCAAATGATCAGGGGCATCGTCGCCACGATCGTCGCCGTGGCCGTGCTTGCGGTTGGCCTCGTGCTGGTCAACAACGGCGCCTTCAACCCACCAACCGCGCCGCCCTCGACGCCACCGTCCTCGTCGCCTACGGCTATCCCAACGCGCATACCTGCCAGTTCGCCCACGCCGAGGCCTTCGGCGAGCCCGATCGACACCTCCGTGGTCGCCTCCGGCATGGTCGTGCCCCTGCGCAGCGCAGAGCTCGCCGCCCGCGTGAGCGGGGTTGTCGCGGCACTGTACGTGCGCGATGGCAGCGAGGCAGAGGCAAATCAGCTGCTCCTGAAGCTCGATCAGAGGACGTACCAGGCGCAAGCCGACTTTGCCGAGGCGAGCGTCGACTCTGCCCTCGCCGCGGTCGAGCAGGCGCAGCTGCAGGTCAACCAGCTTCCTCCCGACGCAAGCCCCGGCCAGGTCGAATTTGTGCAGGCCAACCTGCGCCTCGCCGAAGCCGAGCTGGAAGTTGCCCGGACGAGCCTCAGCAGCGCCGCGGCCGCGCTACTCCAGACAGAGGTTCGGGCGCCGTTCGCGGGCACCATCGCTGACGTGGCGATCGAGGTGGGCGAGCAGGCGATCGCCGGCCAGACAGTGATCACGATCGGCGATATCACAGGCTGGTTGATCGAGACCACGGACGTCTCGGAGTTGGAAGTGGTCCGGCTCGCCGTGGGCGATCGTGCCAGCGTCTCGTTCGAGGCCCTTCCTGGTCTCGTCATCAACGGCACCGTCGACCGCATCCAGGTTCGGGGGACGACCGCCGACGGCGGTGTAGTCTACGCGGTCGCAATCCGGCCCGACGCCCACAGCGACAGGCTGCGCTGGGGAATGACGGCCACGGTGCGCATCACGCCGAGCGGCTGAAACGCGCGGCTCCGCCGCGTAAATATCCGTTTCCCGTGGTCGCTCGAAACCGAGCCAATGCAAGGTCGCTGAAATCATCTTCCCCTCCAATAACCCCACTGCTGCGGCTGATGCTGCCTCCTTGCGGGTTGGGTTTCGGGACCGCGACGTCCCTGGGCTAACGTGCCACCAGTGGCGCTTGGCGACCTGAGCGCCCGGATCACGATGGATGCGGTGTCCGATAGCGCAGCACATCGCTGACCCCGAGGTAGCCCAGGGCTCGCAAATCGGCGTGTTGTGGCTGCCCGCCGTCGCGAGCGCTCTCTTGTTCCTCGCGGATCGCTGACGACACCGCGCCGGCGAGCCGACTCCCACCCGCAGCGCACTCGCTGAGACGCGCCAGTGGGCCGGCAAGCTGATCCGGTTTGTCGAGCATCGTCAGGGCGATCGCGGGCATCACGTGGCAAACGTCCCACGCCGCGGCTCGGTCCCACAGGCGAAGCCCCGGGGCGTACGCCGCCAGTCCATTCTCGACGGCTTCGACGTCCCCGAGCATTGCTTTCGGCAACAGAATCGATGAGCCCTGCACGAGCTCGGACTCTTCAACCATCCGCGCAGCCTGGGCTTGGATATCTGTCGGCAACGGCAGACCGCTCATCAGGCGGCCAACAGCGCCGTAGCCCACCGCCGCGCCGCCGACGAGGCAGAACGAGACCTCGGGATGGGACGCGACGAGGTCTTCGAGGGCCAGGGTCGTTTGCAGCAGCTCCTGCCACGAACCACGGCCGAACTCGACCATCGCTCGCAAGCCGAGGACGTGCTGCTGGGTGTGAACGCTGCGGCCCTTGGCGAGATCGGCGCGTGCGCGATCGGCGAGCGACGCCGTGAGCGAAAGCTCGCCTGCACAGAACGCGGCGAGGCCGTACCAGATCAGGGCCTCGGGCTCGTTGATGATCGCTCCTCGCGGCAGCAGATCGTCGAAGACCCTCCCATACAGCTCGATTGCACGGCCCAGCTGCCCGCTCCACATCAGCACCTCCGCAGTACGATGACCGGGATCCGCGAACCGGACGGCCTCGGGCGAATCCAGGAACGCGAGAACCTCATCAGTTCCCGACGCGTCGCCCGTGAACGCAGCACGCTCCATGAGCAACCGCGCGAGCGAGACGTCGTCGCCCGATTCCCGCGCGTTGCGCTGACCCTCTTCGAGCAGTCGGCGGACATCCATGTCCGGCGGCAACTCATGGAAGTAGCCCCAGTTCATCGTCGCGATCTCAAGCATGTCGGCGTAGAGACGGCTCGGCGCGGGTGTCCCGGCCTCCGCGAACGCCTCCAGCGCCTGCAGCCGCTGCGTCCACGCTTCGTCGCCCCGCCCTTGCCGCGCCAGCGCGCGGCCAAGCTCCGTGCGAGCGCGTGCGATGCGTGCCGGATCGGTTGCCAGTTGGACCGCGCGTTCGTATACGTCGCCTGCCTGCTCGTACTGGTTCCGCTGCTCGAGCCGGACGCCGGCGGCGAGCTGGGCATCGAATGCGGCTGCGCGCAGTGCCTCCAGGCGGGACACCTCCTCCCAGACCCACTCTGCATCCGGTGGCTTGACCGCTTCCCACAGGTGGAAGGCACGCGCCTCCGCGTCTGTCGGGGCGACTCCCTCCTCAGCGTACCGCGCGTGCAGGGCCAGACGCGTGGTCACCGGAAGCCTGCCGTAAGCGACGTCGCGTACCAGAACGTGATGAAAGCGGTAGCTCTGGCCAACGAATGCGACAAACCCGAGATGTGCGATCCGCCCGAGCATCCCCGCGACTTCAGCGGGTGCACGGTCTGCCAGGAGCGAAGCGTCTCGAACGTCGAACGTCTCGCCTGCGACGGCCGCGGCGTGGAGCAGTTGGCGCTCGTCAGGTGACAGCTCGTCGAGCCGCGCGGCGATTGACGCCTGGATCGTCAACGGAAGGTCGGCCGTCGGCACGCTCGCGCGCGCTCGAGCCAGCTCGATGATGAAAAGGGGGTTGCCCTGTGCACGGCTGAGTCCCTCGAGGTTCCCTCGAGCCGCCAATGCGAGGGCATCTGCGGCGGCCTCATCCAGGGGCTCAAGGTCGATCTGCACCCGGTTCTCGGACGGCAGAATATGCGCGCTACCGACGAACTCCGGCCGCGCCGTCCCGACGACGAGCAGTGGCGCATCTCCCGTCGTCACGTGGTCGATCATGCGCACCAGCACCGGGTCGGCCCAGTGAAGGTCCTCCACCGCGATGATCAGGCTCTTCTCGCGCGAAAGGGCAGTCAGGAACAGGCGCCACGCCTCGGCGATCGTCTCGCGTTGTTCGTACCGACTCGTTGCCATCAACTCGGCGTTCGCGGCGAGTCCGGCGCTGTGGAGAATGGCGGTCGCGATCGGAGTGGCCTCCGCCGACCCCAGCAGATCAGCGAGCCTTTCTCTGACGGCGTCGGGCGACGCACCCTGGACCGCGGCCTCGATCAGCTGCCGGAGCGGCGTGTTGGCGCCCGTTTCGCCCTGTGGCCGGCAGCGGATTTCAAGGACTTGGACCGCTCCTGTGCCACGCCGCGAGTTGATCAGCTCTTGCACGAGCCGGCTCTTGCCGAGGCCCGGGCTGCCCACGACGAGCGCCAGAATCGAGGAACCGCCGGCTGCTCGGTCGGCGGCCTCGTTGAGCCCCTCGAGCTCTGCTTCGCGTCCAACCAAGGGAATATCGCTGATGGCGGTCCGCTGCCCTTCGAAGCCGACAAATCGCCACGCGTCGACTGCTCCGATACCCTTCAGCTCGAGCGAGCCAAGGGACTCGAACGCCGCGACGGCCGCGGTCGCCGCATGCGTTGTGGGGCCGACGACGACTTCGCCCGGATTTGCGTGCTGCTGTAGCCGCGCTGCGATGTTCACGCACGCGCCAATGGCCATTCGGTCACGCGTGGTGATCGCGGCCAGGTCAACCAGCGCTTCGCCGGTTTCGATGCCGACGCGGATTGCCAGGCGCTCGTTCGACATCGCGTCCGCGGACCAGGCTAGGCATGCCTGCGCTGCACGAAGGGCGCGGTCGGGGTCGTCGATATGCGCCGTCGGCGCGCCGAATAAAGCGAAGATCGCGTCGCCAACGTAGGTCTCGATGGTCCCGCCGTGGTCGGCGATCATGGCGCTCATCTGTCCGAACGCGTCGGCCAGGCGACGCCGCATGACCTCTGGGCCGACGCGGAGCATCAGATCCGTTGAGCCGACCACGTCGATGAAAAGGCAGCTCACGACGCGACGCTCGCTCTGGACGTCCATGACTACGGGCATTGTCGCGCCCGCCGGAATTGGCGATGTCTGGAGCGATCGCGATGCTCAGTGACTCTGTCAGCTCACCTGCTCCGCGATTCTGACAGTCGCTGTTGGTATAGCTTGCTGTTAACCCGCACCCTGCGCCACGGGTGATCCGCTAGGTGTGATTCCCGAACACGTTGTTGACAACTGAGAGCCCCGCTGCATGGTGAGGGGTGTTGTTGAAACACCACACCGGCAGGAGGCTCTCATGGCTCATCGTAGTGCCCGACTCAGCGTGTTCGCGCGT
>JBPCLD010000023.1:0-10562 GCA_051003655.1 Candidatus Limnocylindrales bacterium
ACGAGCATCCAGATGATGCTCAATCTCATCAAGGGCACGTCTGATCGGTCCCGCGCCGGCCAGGACAAGTACTGGCGCTACGCGCAGGACCACAGCCGGTATCCGATCACCGACAACGGCGCCGACGCTGCCGGATGGGCAGCGGCGATGCGCCACTGGGGTGGTGGCAACTATTACGTGGGTGTCCACGCGACGATGCAGGCCTCGCTCAAAGCGGCAGCCAAACGAATGCGCGCCACCGGAAAGCCGGTCGGCATGATCGTTTGGGGACGGCACGGCGGGCACGCCTGGGTGATGACGGGCTTCAAGTCGAGCGCAGATCCAAGGGTGACGGACAGCTATACGGTGTCGTCCGTGCAGGCGATGGGCCCGCTGTGGCCGTACGGGACGATCGGCGGCAAGTCCTTCGATCCGGGGCCCAAGGAGTGGGTCGGGTACGCCGAGCTCAAGAACAAGTTCACGGAGAACGTGCAGCACAACGCCCCCTCCTGGGACGGTCGCTGGATCACAGTCCTGCCCTGAGCGGCTCGCCAATCGATTCGCTGGTGGCTCCACGAGCCGATCCCGTCTCGATCGGCGGAGCCGTTGATATCGGCAGCAACAGCGTCCACCTGCTCGTCGCCATCACCGGCCCCGGCTGGGTGGAGCCGCTGCGCGATACGAGCGAGCTGCTCGGGCTGGGCGACACGGTCGACTGCCATGGGTTCATACCGGCCGAGGAGCGTGCCCGGCTGATCGACGTGCTCAGAAAGTACGTGCAGACGGCGCGTCGCTCGCACGCGCAGCGTGTCACTCTCATGGGCACTGAGCCGCTCCGACGAGCGAGCAACGCCGACCTGCTCGTGGCCGAGATCGCCGAAGCGACCGGCCTGCATCTCCGCATCCTGACCGAGCGAGAGGAGGCCACGCTGACGTACATCGGCGTCACGCGCGGGCAGCGGCCTGATGCGCCGGTGATCGTCGTCGACATCGGCGGCGGCTCGACCGAGATAGCCGTCTTCGTGCCCGGACAGTCTCTCCAGATCGAGAGCGTCCCGGTCGGTTCGGCGCGCCTCACGAACGCGATCGTGACCCACGATCCACCGACCGAGGATGAGCTCGATCGACTGCGTCAAGCGGCTGCGGATGCGACCGAGAGGCTGACATTGCCCGCGGCCGCGCGGGGCGGCAGGGCCAAGGTGCGCGCCCTTTTCGTCGGTGGAACGGCGACCAACGTTGCCCGCCTCGGCCATCTGACGGGCGAGGACCTTGCCGAGGATCGGCGCACGCTCTCCAGGTTGACGCGAAGCGCGGTGTCTGAGCGCTTCAAGGTCAAGCCGCGGCGTGCCGGTCAGCTGGCCGCCGGAGTGGCGATCGTCGAAGCCGTGCTCGACCGTTTCGGCCTCGCGGGCGCCGAGGCATCGGAGGCCAGCCTGCGCGATGGGGCGATCATCGCCGCCGCCCGCCATGGTGACGATTGGGCAGCTCGACTGGACGAGCTCGTCACGCCCTGATTCGCTAGCCCACGCGGCGGCTGACCTACTCGGCGTGCTCCAACCAGCGACGAAGCGGCTCGAGTGCAGTCGGTTCAGGGAAGTGGCGTCGATGCCGGCCCTCAGGCATGGTCTGGATCAGCCCAGCCGACCCAAGCAATGCCAGGTGCTTCATGACGCCCCAGCGGGTCATGCCCTGCGTCAAGGCTGCCAGCTCGGCAGTCGTCAGGCCTGGTTTGCCGGCGATCATGGCGAGCAGACGGCGGCGCGTCGGATCGGCCACTGCGCGGAGAATCTCGTCCAGCCGACCGTCGGGCGCATCCATGTAGTGACCGAATGGTCACATGAAGAAGTCGCCGGCGTCAAGTGGCGATCAATGAGCGGCGCCGAAGGCTTGGATTACGCGATGGGCGCTGTACCATTGGCCGTCCAATGAGCAGGGTTCTCGAAGGACAGGCACCAGCCGCACGCTCCGCCGAGCGACAGGCCAACGCCCTCGTGCGCTCGTGGGTCGGCCGCGGCGATGCGCTGGAAGCGATGCTGGAGCACGTCGGTGGCGTCGACTAGGTCGGGGTGGAGGAGCGGGCTCAGAGCCTGCAGCGCCGGTCGATCAAGAAGGAATCGAAGCTCTGGGCGCTTGACCTGGCCGTGCGGATGATGGATCTGACCACGCTCGAGGGGAAGGACACCGAGGGCAAGATCCGCGCCCTTTGCGCCAAGGGGATCCGGCCCTACCCGTCGGATCCTTCAATCCCGAGCGTCGCGGCGATCTGCATCTACCCGGCGCTGATCCCGATTGCGAAGAGCGCACTGGCGGGCAGCAACGTCAAGGTTGCCAGTGTCTCAACCGGGTTCCCAGCCGGCCAGACGTACACCGACGTAAAGCTGCTCGAGACGCGCCAGGCGGTCGAAGCGGGGGCCGATGAGATCGACATGGTCATCGACCGCGCGGCATTCCTGCAAGGCGACTATCGCCAGGTATTCGACGAGATCGTGGCCGTCAAAGAGGCGTGCGGCCCCGCCCACCTGAAGGCCATCCTGGAAACCGGTGAGCTCGAGACCTACGACAACGTCCGACGAGCGAGCATCCTGGCCATGGCCGCCGGCGCAGATTTCATCAAGACGTCGACCGGCAAGATTCAGCCGGCCTCGACCCTGCCGGTCACGCTGGTGATGATGGAGGCGGTGCGCGAGTTCCATCGACGTACCGGCCGCATGGTGGGAGTCAAGTCCGCTGGCGGAATCCGGACCGCGAAGGACGCTATCGGCTATCTCGTTGTCCTCTATGAGACGCTCGGCCCGCGGTGGATGACGCCGGATCTGTTCCGCTTCGGGGCGAGCTCATTGCTCAACGATGTACTGATGCAGATCCGCAAGGAGCGCACCGGCCGCTACCAGGGGCCGGATTACTTCACGATCGACTGACCGGAGCATGGGAGGGGACTGAGTGCTGCGCCTGCCTGTGCCGATCGCGCTGGTCGTTGGGCTCGTCTCTCGATCCAGCTCGTACCCGCAGGCCGGGCGGCGATCACGACCCCGTACGCGCTCTTCTCTTCCGAGGCGGTGGCACCGCGCGTTCGATACGAGTGGGGATCGCTCGAGGTCAACGGTGCGGCGCGCGACATCCACATCGTCGAGATCGATCCGACCGAGTCCTTGACCGAGATTCGCCTTTCACAGGGTGGTAGTAGCGCCGTCAACAGGACCACCGTGGTGGACCAGGCAGCCAGCTACAGCCAGGACGGCCGACGAGTCGTTGCGACCATTAACGGGAGCCTCTTCTTGTTCATGCCCCTGGACACTGTGCCAGTTGGCGGGTCGGCCTTGGCCTGAATATCAGTGATGGCGAGTTGATCAACGCCGGAGACCCTGGTGGGCGCCCGACGGTCCATCGTTAACCGCGCAGGGCAGAGTGCCGTCGATGACGGGGGACGGGCTTGGTGACTTCCTGGTCACAAGTCGCTCTGGAGCGATTGAAGCGACCGCATGTCTGGCGGTTACGCCCCGATTCAGAGGCACCTGTCGTTTCGGCGCCCAAGGTAGCGCTGGTTGACACCGGACAAGTCGGCTTTGATCGAGCAACACTGGGCGTGAGTTGGATCGCGCACGACAACGTCGGCGTGGCACGCGTGCAGCTTCAGCGGCGTGTCGACTCGGGCCACTGGCGGAATGTTGTCCTCGCAAGCCCGAGCGCGGCGTCGGCCACGTCCACCGTCCCATTTGGCCGACGGGTCCAGTTCCGCGCGAGAGCCACGGACCGATCCGGGAACGGGCTCCTGGATACTGGGTGAGCCCATGCGGGTGCTGCTCTTCAACGACAACCACACGCGGGTTACCACCACCGGCGCTTGGGTGCGCAAGGCCAACAGCTCGGCGATCGGCGGCCAATACCTCCGCAGCAGAACGTCGGGTCCGAGCATGTCGCTCAGCGTGAAGGCCGCTCAAATCGCGGCGATTGGCCACCGTGGGCCGACCCACGGTCAGGCCGCGATCCACCTCAATGGCAGCCCATTGGCGCCGATATCGCTCGTGGCGGCATCGACCGAGGTGCGCCGGCTGCTCTACCTCAGCCCTCTACCCAGCAACCCAGCCATGACCGCCCTCCGGCTGGTGAACCAGAGCCCCGGGGAGCAGAGGTTGGTCGACATCGACGCATTCCTGGCGCTGGTGTCCGACTAGTTGTCGCTCCGTAGCCTCGCGTACACCACCAGGTCATGGTGTGCGCCCGCGCGGAATTGGGCGCCGCGGACGATACCCTCGCGCTGATATCCGGCCTTATCGAGCGCGCGCTGCTCGGCCACGTTGTCGACGTCGGTCGACGCCTCGACCCGGTTGACTGACGTGCTCGCAAACATGTAGTTGGCCAACAGTCGCTGAGCCTCGACACCGAGACCGTGACCACGTGCGGAGGGGACGAGCTCCACCCCAATCTGGAGCGCGTCTGACATAGGGCTGGGGCCGTAGACGGTGACCAGTCTCCAGCCGATTGTGCCTACCGGTTCCCCGTCAGGCAAACGCTCGATGATCAGCGAGCCGTTGCGTTCACTGCGCAACGGCCCATTCGCGAGCACCTCGCGTGGCACGGGCTGGCGCTCACCGAAGTCGTTGAACCCGCCCACGTCCATGTCGCGATTCCACTGGTCGAGCATGTCCGCGTCAGCGAGAGTGCAGTCGCGCAACCGCACCAGGCGGGCCGTTATCGGAAGGGAGCTGTAATCGGTCACCGCTCGACGCCGCTGAATGCCAGTGCGGCATTCAGGCCGCCAAAGCCGAAGGAGGTCGAGAGGACGCCGTCGATCTCCCCTTCAAGCGGCTCAGCGCGCAGGCCAGGCAGGAATTCAGTTGCGCGCGGATCGGGTTCGGCAAGGTTCACCGTCCCAGGCGCCCAGCCACGCGAGATGGCAAGCGAGCAGATGGCGGCCTCGATCGCGCCCGACGCGCCAAGCGGGTGGCCGTAGTACGCCTTTGTGCCACTGACCGGGACGGTCTTGGCGCGGGAACCCAGGGCGCGGGCGATTGCTCGGGCCTCCACAGCGTCGCCGAGCGGTGTGGATGATGCGTGCGCGTTGACGTAGTCGACATCGGCGGCCTTCATGCCGCCATCGGCCAGCGCAAGCCGCGCGGCGCGGGCCGCCTGGAGGCCATCTGGCCGGGGCTGGACCATATGGAACGCGTCGCTCGTGGCGGCGTACCCCCGAAGCTCTGCGTAGGGCACGGCTCCGCGCCGCTTGGCCACCTCTGCGTCCTCGAGCACCAGCAGGGCCGCGCCCTCGCCCATCACGAACCCGTCACGGTTGATGTCGAACGGGCGCTCGGCCTCCGTCGGCGTGTCGTTGTGACCGGCGCTCAACGCGCGGATGATGTCAAAAGCGCCAAATGCGAGCGGGCTCAACGGCACCTCTACGCCGCCGGCGAGGGCGGCATCGGCGCCGCCACTCCGTATGAGCCGAAACGCCTCGCCGAGTGCCACTGCTCCGGCGGCGCACGAGTTGGCAGTCGACAGGATAGGGCCGTGAAGGCCAAGCGCGATCCCGAGATTCGCAGGCGCAGCGCCGCCGAACACGGCGAGGGCGAGGTTCGGCGCGACTGACCTGATGCCACGCTCCATGTAACGCTCGTGCTGCAGCTCCGCGTAGGCAATGCCACCCAGGGCGGAACCCACGTAGACCGCGAAACGGTCGGTGCGCGGGGCAAGGGTCTTGCCCATCTCGATCCTCGCGTCGGCAATGGCCAGCCGTCCCGCCGCGAGGGCGAAGTGGCTGAATCGGTCGGTCTGCCGGGCGGTCTTGGGGTCCATGTAATCGGTCGGCTCGAAGTCGTCAATCTGTGCTCCGACCTGTGATCGGAACGCCGACGGGTCGAACCTGTCAACACGCTTGACCGGCGATTTGCCCGCGTGCAGCCCGTTCCAGAACGCCTCCAGCCCAATCCCGATCGGGGTCACGACGCCCAGTCCGGTTATCCAGACTCGCCTCGGCTCAGCTCCTCTCGCCGCCACGTCAGCCTTCGGCCAGGCTCTTGAAGGTGGCCAGCGTCCGGCCGGCGATCGGGCGCACGAATAGGCGATCGATCACCCGTGGCAACAGATCATCGCCAACGAACGGCAGCCGACGCCGAAAATCGTGCTCGATCGTCACGCTGCAACCGGTCTCCGTCGGGCGGATGTGCCAGCTCACATCCATGCCCCTGGTGGCGCCTGCGATGTGCATGAAGCGCAATCGCAGATCGGCTGCATCTTCGTCATCCGACCATTGCTCACTACGCCACCGTACCGGGATGCCCGACTTCGACTTCCCAAATGGACGCACGGCACTCATCGACGCAGTCACTCGATCTCCGTTACGTGAGTGAACGGTCACCTGTCGGTAATGGGGAAGCAGCTCTGGCCAGCGCGTGATATCGCGAGCGAGCTCAAATACCGCGCGCGGAGGCGCGGCGACATCGATCGAGATCTCAGTGTGCACAGGTCAGGCAGGTTCCCCAGGGTCAGACCGTTCGGTCATGGCGCCAGCAGTCGGCCGAGGAAGCGCGGGTCGAGGCCGCGCGAGGCCGGGAGTTGGTCCGTCAGCACGAGCGTGAACACCTCTCGTTGGCGATGCCGTGTCCCCAGGCGGCGCACTGCGTAGTCGAGCAGTGCCGGTTGTGCCAGAAACGCCTGGAGGATCCACGAGACGACGTCCTTGTTGCGAAACCGCGAGCGGAGGCGGCGATCGTAGTCCCCCAGCGCCTGAGAGTCGCCGCGCGACCAGCCCACGATGGCGTCGGAGGCGAGCTCGCTCGACACCAACGCCCGATGAAGGCCCTCACCGGTCAACGGATCGATGAAGCCGCTGGCGTCGCCGACCAGCATGTAGCCCGGGCCAGCCCTCTGCGACACGCCGTGACCCAGCGGCAGGGCGATCATGACCGGGTCGGTCGTCTCTGCGCTCACGGCCACGCCCGCGAAACGAACCGACCGAAGGACGCGCTCAACCACTTCATCGAGCGGTCGACGTACCTCGGCCGCCGGAACGACGATTCCAAGGTTGACACGTTGGTCCGGGACGGGTGCCAGGCCGACATACCACCCAGCGCCGAGGACGAATTGGCCCTCGGCGGGCTGATCATCAGGAATAGTTTCGTGGCTGAGATCCAACCGGTGGAAGGTGATCCCGGCCTTGCGCAGGATCTGCGGCGACCTCGCGACCCCAGCGGTGCGCGCGACCAGCGAACGTGGTCCGTCAGCGCCGACCACGAGTCGAGCCCGCCATTCCTCCTTCACTCCCTGCTGCCCGGCCGCGGTCGCGGCGACGGTCAGACGGGCCATGTCTGTCTCGTGTCGCGGAAGGACGATCGAAGTGACGACGGCGGAGGTTCTGACGACGCCGCCGGCGGCGCGGGCTCGATCGAGGAGGAGCCTGTCGAGCGCAACGCGATCGAACCCACAGGCCGGCCCAGCCGCCGTGGTGTATTCGAGCCGGCACGCCGACCCGGTTTCGGTCACGACGTTGAGCGCGGAGATCGGCCGTGCCAGCTGATTGACGGCGGAGTCGGATAGCCCCAGGTCGCGCAGCCTGAGGCGTGTCAGAGGAGACGAGAAGACGCCGCATGCCCGCCAGCGGGGCTCGGCCGTGCGCTCGAGCATCACGGAGTCCATCCCGGCGGCGGCCAGGCGCGAGTGCAACGCCGCGCCGGCCGGGCCACCACCAACGATGGCGACTTGAGTGTCGAAAGAGTCACTCACGCGCGGGCCGTGCTGTGGCGGAAGGTGATCGCGTATCGATATCGCGGCCTGGCCCAGTAGCGCGCCTCCTCGACCAGGCCCGCTCGCTCGGCCAGCTGCCTGAGCTCGTTCGGGCGGTACGCACGCCGCACTGATAACGGGGCGTCGTGGCGCGTGTACGAGTTTCGGGTCGTCAAGCACGCCAAGAGGGTCGCGGCGATCAGCCACCTCTTCGCTCGCTCGAGGTCGTTGATGATCACTGCTCGTGAGGCGACGCGCGCCATCTCCCGCAGCATCCGGACGGCCTCCGGCGGTTCAAGATGGTGAATGACGAGGGATGCGTGGACGACATCGAACGACCCGTCGGCTTCGTCGATGCCATCAGGGGATCCCAGGCGCACAACGAGGTCAGGGGTTCGGCTTGTCGCCCGCCGTGCAACTTCCACGATCTCGGGGCGAACGTCGGCTGCGACCACCGTCAAGGGGTAGCGATAGGCGCTCGAGCGGCGGAGGTATCTGGGTATGTCGGCAGCCCCTGTGCCCACGTCGAGGAATCGCAGGGGCGTGCCCCATCCATATCGGCGAATGATGGGCTCGAGCGCCCGCCAGGAAAGACCTGCACCACCGAGCAGGCGATTGACTCGGGCCAGATCGCGCAGGTTTCCGGCCAGGGCCAGTTTCTCAAGCGGTCCGTCGAGCAACTCGATTGCTCCGGCTTGGCGTCGCATCTGAGAAGCGTAGGGGCTCGGCGTTTCAAGAGCCGTTATCTACTGCAGCACGTCATGTGACCACATAGTCACCTCGCGATCATGACAATGCCGGTTGATGCGTGTAGTCTGGCTACAGATGGCCGAACGAAAGCGTTCCACGACGTCCTCCACGCGAGCCTTGGCTCCGCGCACGAAGTCCACAGATGTCGGTCCCGGCACCGACACACCTTCCACCTGGGGTCTCGGCGACGGCCAGCGAGTGCCGTGGGAATACGCCCCGGCGCCTGAATCGCGCGACGTCGTCCAGCTCAAGTCGCGCTACGGACTGTTCATCGGCGGCAAAGAGGTCGCCCCGCGGAGCGGACAGTGGTTCACGACGATCGATCCGGCGACCGAGGAGCAGCTGGCCGAGATCGCGCGCGCCAATGTTGATGACGTCAATCAGGCAGTGGCGACCGCGCGGCGCGCATTCAAGCGCGATTGGGGAGCGCTTCCGGGGCGGGAGCGCGCGAAGTACCTTTTCCGCATCGCGCGCATCCTCCAGGAGCGCAGCCGCGAGTTCGCCGTGCTGGAGTCGCTCGATGGCGGCAAGCCGATCAAGGAGTCGCGCGACGTCGACGTTCCCCTGGCATCGGCGCATTTCTGGTACTACGCGGGCTGGGCCGACAAGCTGGAGTACGCCCTCCCGGCGCGTAGCCCGAAGCCGCTTGGTGTAGCCGCACAGGTCATCCCGTGGAACTTCCCGCTGCTGATGCTCGCCTGGAAGCTCGCGCCGGCGCTCGCAGCCGGCAACACGGTCGTCTTGAAGCCGGCCAGCTCGACGCCCCTTTCGGCCCTCTTCTTCGGCGATGTCTGTCGACAGGCGGACCTGCCCGCGGGCGTCGTGAACATCATCACCGGGCCTGGCGAGATCGGCCTTGCCCTCGTCAAGCATCCCGACGTCGACAAGGTGGCCTTCACCGGCTCGACGGCCGTGGGCAAGGAGATCGGCCGCGCGCTGGCCGGATCCGGCAAGGCGCTGACGCTCGAGCTCGGCGGCAAGGCGGCCAACATCGTCTTCGACGACGCGCCGATGGACCAGGCCATCGAGGGTGTGGTCAACGGCATCTTCTTCAACCAGGGCGAGGTGTGCTGCGCGGGCAGCAGGCTGTTCGTCCAGGAATCGATCGCCGCGCCTTTCATCGAGCGCCTGAAGGATCGCCTATCGACCCTCCGCGTCGGCGACCCACTGGACAAGAACACGGATGTCGGCGCGATCAACAACGCCGCCCAGCTGGCCAAGATCGAGGAGCTCGTCGAAGCGGGGCAGGCCGAGGGCGCGGAGATGTACCAGCCCGCCTGCGATCTGCCCGCCCGCGGCTACTTCTTCAGACCGACGCTCTTCACGAACGTCAGCCAGTCGAGCCGCATCGCCCAAGAGGAGATCTTCGGCCCGGTACTGTCGGTGCTGACCTTCCGCACACCGGCCGAGGCCGTCGAGAAGGCGAACAACACCGCGTACGGGCTTTCCGCCGGCGTCTGGACCGACAAGGGCAGTCGCATCCTGAGCATGGTTTCGCAACTTCGGGCGGGCGTTGTCTGGGCCAACACCTTCAACCGGTTCGACCCGACGTCGCCTTTCGGTGGCTACAAGGAGTCGGGCTTCGGCCGCGAGGGTGGCCTGCACGGGCTGCTGTCATACCTCGACACCGGCGACGCTCACTGATGGCCACCCGGAAGCGGGCGAGCTCCGCGGTCACCACACAGCCGGCGGCGCAGCCGCGCATCCCCGTGCGCAAGACCTACAAGCTGTACGTCGGCGGCCAGTTCCCGCGCTCCGAGTCGGGCCGCTCCTATGTCGTCAAGGGGTCCGACGGCTCACCACTGGCCAACGCCGTTCGGTCGTCACGCAAGGATGTCCGCGACGCCGTCCGCCTGGCACGTGGCGCGGCCCCGGGATGGGCCGCCAAGACGGCCATGAATCGCGGCCAGGTGCTGTACCGCGTGGCGGAGCTGATGGAGGGTCGCCGGGCGCAGTTCATCGACGAGGTGGCTGCGGCCGAGGGCGTGCCCGGTGCGCGGGCGGAGGCATTGGTGGATCGGTCGATCGACCGCTGGGTCTGGTACGCCGGCTGGGCGGACAAGATCAGCCAGGTGCTCGGAACCGTGAACCCGGTCGGCGCGCCGTATTTCAACTTC
>JBPCLD010000024.1:0-4002 GCA_051003655.1 Candidatus Limnocylindrales bacterium
GCGGCGCCGCCGACCATGGTCTGACGCAAGGCGTCGCCGAGGTACGTCAGCGGCATGATCGAGGCCACCGGCTGAAGCCAGTCGGGCATGAAGTCGATCGGGAAGAAGATCCCCGACAGGAACATCAGCGGGAACTGGACGACGCTCGTCAAGGCGTTCGCGGATTCCTCCGTCCGTGCATACGCCGCGATCACATAGCCGAGCGCCAGGAAGGTCACCGCTCCCAGGACGATGAAGCCGGCCACAACGAAAAGGCTGCCGATTACCGTCACGCCGAACGCCACCACACCGATGCCAACGATGATCACGGTCTGCATGATCGCGATCAGCAGCCGCATCAGGACGTTGCTGGCCACCAGCGTAGATCGAGAGAGGGGAGTGGCGTTGAGGCGCTTGAGGATGCCCTTCTCGCGCTGTGCGACGAGCGGGATGGCCGCGAAAACGCCGAGCTGCATGAGGGCCATGGCGAGGATGCTCGGGACGAAGTAGGCAGCGGCACTGATGTTCTGGGTCTGCAGCGCCTGGCCGGCAATGCCAAGCGCCGGCGGCACGCCGGCGAGTGACAGGTTGATGCCGTTCACGACCTGGGCGACGATCTGGGTGACGGTCGTGCTCGCCGTGGAGCGGCTAGGGTCCGTATAGAGGGTGAGCTGGAAGGGCGGGCCGCTCCTGTCGGGAGTCATGGCCGCACCGAGACCGGCCGGCACGACGACTACCGCGTCGAAAGTGCCGTCGCGCATCTCCTCAAGGGCGGCTGCCTGGTCGCTGTCCTTCAAGACGAGGATGGGCACCTCGGCGAACGATTCACGCAGCTGCTGCGAGGCAGCGGAACGGTCCTCGTCGACCCAGCCCACGTTGAAGCTTCCGCCACCACCTGAGAAGATCGAGCCGAACAGGACCACGAAGATGATCGGGAAAGCGAACGTCCAGAACAACGAGGCAGGATCGCGGTAGAAGCTCTTGATGTTGGCGACGGTGAGGGGTAGCAGGCCAGCGGTCAGACGGCGCATCGTCAGTCCCTCAGCGCCCGACCAGTGAGCTCAATGAAGACGTCTTCCAGCGTGGGCCGCCGGACGGCGAGATCCAGGTCATGCATACCCAGCTCATCGCCCAGCTTGAGCAGCGCGCCGACGGTCTGAGGGACCTCCGACGTGTACAGCACGGTCTCGTCGCTCTCGTGCGCGACCCGCTGGACGCCGCGCAGACCGGAAAGGACCTCGTCGGTCAGCGCGTCGCGCGTCGCAAAGCGGACCGTCCGCTCTCGAAAGTGACGCGTGACCAGCTCGTTGACCGTGCCCATCTCCAGGATCTGGCCGTGGTCCATGATCGCGACGCGGTCGCAAAGCCGCTCCGCCTCTTCCATGTAGTGCGTGGTCAGCAGGATGGTGCGGCCCTGATTGCGCATTTCCTAGATCTGGTCCCACAACGAGCGCCGGCCCTGCGGATCGAGGCCGGTCGTCGGCTCGTCGAGGAAGATCAGCTCGGGGTCGTTGACCAACGCGAGGGCGATCGACAAGCGCTGGCGCTGGCCGCCGGAGAGCTCGCGACTGAGTGCCGTGGCGCGCTCCTCCAGGCCGAGCTCCTTGATCAGCTCGCGCGACGGACGATGCTTGGCGTAGAAGCTGCCGAACAGGTCGATGAGCTCGACTACCGTCAGGTTGGGATAGAGCGCGGCTGTCTGGAGCTGGACGCCGATGCGCTCCTTCAGCGCTCCGGGGTGGCGCGTGACGTCGATGCCGAGCACGCTCGCTGTACCCGAGTCGGGCTTAAGGAGGCCCTCGAGCATCTCGATCGTCGTCGTCTTGCCTGCGCCGTTCGGCCCCAGAAGGCCGAAGACCTCGCCCGCGGGCATCTCGAACGTCACGCCGTCCACCGCGCGCACCGCGCCGTAGCTCTTGCGCAGGTCGACCACGCTCACTACGGAATCGCCTGCGACAGTAGTCATTGCGGACATCTTGCCCGCCTTCTACGCAATCAGTAAGCGAGTGACGATGACGACCGCTGCGCCGAGGACCGTGAGCGCGACCAGCGGCGAGACGTTGATGCCGCGTCGATGCTGTGCCTCAGGCAGCAGGTGGCCAGCGCCGATCGCCACGAACGCGCCCGCGAGCCCACCCAGCACGATGCCGAGGTGTTCGGGAGCAAGGGAGACAACCTGACTGAGGCCGATGCCAACGATCGTCGCGGTCGCATCCGCGGTGAGCAGAATGACGGCCCCAAGCCGGCCCCGCCCGCCCGCCAGGGCGAGCGTGACGATGTTCAGGCCATCGGCGAAGTCGTGGACCACGACCGCCAAGGTGACGATGACCCCCACCTCCGTGCCAGCTTCGAACCCAAGGCCTATGGCGAGCCCGTCCATGGTGCTGTGAACGATCAGGCCGGCGGGCGCTACCCAGCCAAGAACTGAGCGCGTTTGGCTGGCCGCGACGGGGTGCTCGTGGGGGGCGCTCGGATCCTGCCTGGCGTCGTGCTCGTGCTCGTAGCTGCTCTGATGGATGAACGCTTCGACGGCGGAATAGAGCAGGTAGCCCACAACAGCGGCTGCGCCGGCGAGGAAGGGACCGTTGTCGGCGCCGATCAGCTCGATTGACTCCGGAAGGAGATCGACTAGCGCGGTCGCCACCAATATGCCCGCGGCGGCCGCCATGACGGCATGCAGCCGGTGCTGCAGCCGGAACACGGCGATGCCCCCGAGCAGTGTCGATATGAACGGCAGCACCGCGACCAGCCAGATCACGATGCGGCTCCACAGTCTGCGCACAACCCGAAGAGCTCCAGGCGATGGGAGTCGATCTGATAGCCAGTTCGGCGGGCGATATCGCTCACGACCGATAGAAGGCCAGCGTCCTGCACCTCGACTGACCGACCGCAGAGACGGCAGACGACGTGGTGATGGTGCTGCTCCGGCGCGCACGCGACGTACGCGTGCTCGCCCGACGGAAGGTCGAGCAGCTCGAGCGCGCCCAGCTCCGTGAACAGATCGAGCGCGCGGAACATCGTCGCCCTACCCAGGCCCAGCCGCCTGCGCCGGGCATCGGCGAGCAGCTCGGCGGCAGTGAAGTGACCGGCGCGCGAACGGATAAGGCCGGCGACGTCCTGCCGCGGCTGAGTGAGGCGGTAACCCGCATCGGTGACTGCCGTGACCATCGCGTCCATGCAGTAATGATACTCAGTCTCGATAACAGGTGTGAGCGGCGAGCTGGAAGGGGGCCCTTCGTGCCAAATGTCCACTGCCGAGGACCTGTCGATGCTGCTTGGCGTCCGTTTTCGCCAGAAGTCGTCGCGCGGGTGGATTTCTGACCGTGATTCCGGGGTCAATCAACGGCAAATCGGGCAGTGGCGCCAAAGCCGGGCCTGTCAGGCGACGCGGAGTCCGCGTGTACGGACATTTGGCAGGATCGCGCTGCCAAATTGTTTGGCCCACCTAGAATCTGCCGCGAATGGCGACCTACGACCCGGCCACCGCCCTGATCATCGTCGACGTGCAGAATGACTTCGCCGACCCACAGGGAAGCCTCTACGTCAGAGGTGGCGAAGAGGTCGTAGCGCTCATCAATCGTGAGATCGAGCGGGCGAAGCAGGTCGGCGCGGGCGTGTTCTACACGCAGGACTGGCATCCGGACTCGACGCCCCACTTCCAGAAGGACGGCGGTATCTGGCCGGTGCACTGCGTGATGGACACCTGGGGCGCGGAGTTCCATCCCGAGCTGGTCGTCGACGGACCGGTCGTTCGGAAGGGGAGCAACGGCGAGGACGGCTATTCCGGCTTCACGATGCGCGACCCCGCGTCGGGCGACACGATTGCCACCGCCCTTGCCGAGATGCTCGGCGCGGCCGGCGTCACGCAGATCGTCATTGCCGGGCTGGCGACCGACTACTGCGTGAAGTCGACCGTTCTGGACGCTCGCGCGAAGGGCTACCCGACGACCGTCATCCAGAACGGCATTCGCGCGGTTGATCTCCAGCCGGGTGACGGCGACCGCGCGATCGAGGAGATGCTGG
>JBPCLD010000025.1:0-5817 GCA_051003655.1 Candidatus Limnocylindrales bacterium
CTCTCGGCGAAGGCCGTCGACAGGCGGACGGTCAGGTGGTCGAACCGATGGCCGACCGCGCGGCGGACGGCCAGTGCCGCAGCGTCCCGCCTAGCCACGCTGAGGGGATTTCTGCGACAGGCTCATATATCGGCTGATACTGCGTCAAGGCCCGGTGGAGCGACCGCTGACCGCCTGACGTTCATGAGCCGTGCGCGAGGAGCATCGCCCGCAGCTCCTCGAGGAACGGTCCGGGTTCGGACACGCGGATGCGCTCCGTCCGGTAGTCGCGGAGGTTGAAGGTCAGCAGCCACCGACAGTCGGCCGCGATGGCGGCGGCGAGGATCGGCGCATCCTTCGGGTCGGCTTCTCGGGCACGCGACAGCCGCCGAGCGGCGGTCGGTGCCACCATCGGGATCGATGACGTGCAGGCGTCAAGAAGCGCGCGCAAGGCAGGGAGGGCGGCGGGCACCTTGTCGGCCAGGTTGCGCTCGGCCTCGGCGCGTGCCTGGTCCGCGACGCGAACGTCGACGATCCCGAGCTCGCCCAGCTGGAGCACCACGTGGCTCGCGCCGCTGGTCGAGGCCGATCCCGCGAACAGCACGTCGGCGTCGATGCAGACGCGCAGGCGCGGGCGGCTCGACACGTCAGCCGGGTCGGATCCGATCGGCGTGGTACCGCGCACGCTGCTCCCGAAGGCCCTCGAGCAGATCGTCCAGGCTGAGGCCGGCCTTCGCCGTCAGGTACTCGATCTCCGCAGAGAGCTTGTCCGCGACGGAATTGCGCGGCGAGAGGAGAATGGCGCCATCGAGATCCACGAGGGTCAACGGGTCGCCCTCGGACAGGTCGTATCGCTCACGGATCCGCGCCGGCAGGGTCACCGTCCCGCGACCGCGCAGCTGCACCGTTCTCGCCTTCATCGACAGGATGCTATCCGAAATACCGAATTTCAGCAATACCGATCCGTGGCAACATCATTGTCCGGACTCGAAAGAGCTCAGGCGTCCTGGGCAGGCACCGTGTCGGACCACGTGCTGGGAGCCGGGACTGGTTCGCCGATCGATCGCATCATGGCCACATGCGCACCGATCGCGGACCGGATGAGCCGATGGGTTCGACCGCCAGCCGGTGGCCGGTTGCCTCCAGGAAGGCCATCAGCGTGGCCGTTCGCGGGATCACCGCGCCCGACTCGATCCGCGCGAGGCTCGGCTGAGGCATGCCAGCCGCCGATGCCAACTGGTGCTGGGTCATGCCGGCCCGTTTGCGGGCCCATCGGAGCGTCCGTCCAACGGAGGCAGGATTCACTCATCGGTTATATCACTAACGCTATAGCCGATGACGGCGGCGGCAGGCGCGCGACAGAGGACACCGAGGGCTCGCCCGGTTGACGCGCGCGGTGGTCGTCGTGACCGATCAGTACGCGAGGACCGCGGCCCCCTGGCGCTCGAGGTCGGGGCGGTTGCGGGTGACGACGGTGGCGTCGAGGCCGCGGGCAACGGACGCAATGAGCGCATCCCCCAGGCCCAGCTTGCCGCCGGACAGATGCCGTTCCAGGCGGGCAGCTCCCGCGGCGCGAGCAACGACGGGATCAGTGGCGACATAGTCCAGGGCGCTCAGCAGCCGCGAGACGACGTGGCGATGCTCGTCATCGCCGCCTGAGAGGGCTTCGCACACGACGACGTCGCAGGTGAACAGCTCGGCGCCGTCCTCGTAGAGCCGATGAAGGAGCCGCATCGCCGGCTCGTATCCGTGGGCATGGTCGACGATGAGCGCTGTGTCCAGCAGGTACCGCATCGGTCAGTCGGTCTCTTCGCCGCGAAGCTCGTTTACCCATGCGGCCACCTGGTCCGGGCTCATCCGGCCGGGACGTCCCACCATCGCCCCCGCGGTCTCGCGGATGGCCGCGCCGAGCGCATCACGGCGGACCCGCTGGGCGACCGCCTCGGCCACGTACCGGCTGCGACCGCGCGGGCCGGCATATCGGTCGACCTCCTCGAGCAGACGGGCGGGCAACGTCACGTTGGTGCGCGTGAGGGGAAAATTGGAGTGTGTCATGGTGTGTGCAACGATATCACACGACGAACGCGAAGGTCATCCCGTACATGGTCGTCGGCTCGATCGCTGGGTCGTTCCATGGGGAGCCGCGAACCACGTCGATATCGACATCGTCATCGACCCCTCCCCCTGACTGGATCAGCTGCCGTGACCGTGGTGGCGTCGGTCTGTCCTCGGGTTAGCCACTCGCGAATCAGCTCGAGCGCCGAGGATACGTCGACGGCCGGTAGGTCGCCGGATTCGGCGATGCCCGTCCGCGCGAGCAAGTCGCAATGGTCGCGCTGGGAATCTGGCGCCAACCACGGAATGGAGTCCGCGACACTCCGGCGAGCGGACTCGAGCCGGCTAGCGAGGGAAGCCTCGCCAGTGATTGCCAGGAGCTCGACGGCCGCACGCAGCATCATCTCGTCGAGCTCGACCGCCGCCTCGAGGTCACCCTCGCCGAACTTTCGCATGGCCGAGTCGAGGGCTGCCAGGGCATCATTGTGACGTCCGAGTCGGGCGGCCGCTCGACAGCGCAGCGACTCGGCCATGAGCACCAGCAGCGCATGGTCGAGGCCGGCGCCGATGTCGCGCGCACGCGTCGCGCGCTCAAGTGCCTCAGGGGCGTCACCGCGAAGCACGGCCATCTCGCCGAGCTCGAGCTCGGCATCGACGAGGAGCTGGAGGTCGCGCGCCTGCTCCGCCCACGCGTGGACCTCGATGCTGAGTGCATTCGCAGCGGCAGTATCGCCGACACGGCGCTTTAGGCCGACGAGGTTCCATTTGGCGCGATGAGCGGCCCGTTCGTTCTCCGGTGGCACGAGCAGGAGCGAGCGCTCGAAGAGCCGCAACGCCTCCGCGGGATCGTTTTCGATCAGGGACAGGTTCTGAATGACGTGCGCCTCGCGAGCGACATCCCCGATGCGCTGCGCGATGGCCACCGCGTCGCGCCAGGCTCGTCGTGCGCGGTCGGGGTCGATCCCCACGGCAAAGTTGCCCTCGCGATGTCGGAGGATCGCCGTGTCGGCGTCGGTCAGCCCTTCCATTGACGAGGCTGCGTCGCACATTGCGAGTCCCGCGCCTCCCTGCCAGACGAAGAGACCCACGAACCACCACACGGTGTCGATGAGCTGCACGGCGCCTCCGGCATCCCCGGAGTCGACGAGCCACGTGAATGCCGCCTGGAGGTTCCCGAGATCAGCCGTTAGCGACCGACCGAGCGTCTCGGCGCCACCTGCCATGAGATCCGGGATGTGAGTCGCCATCAGGTTCGTGGTGAAGGCGGCATGGCGGGTTCGGATCTCGGCCTCTTCGCCGGAAGCGCCGAGCCGCTCAATGGCGTACTCGCGCAGCGTCTCGAGCATCGTGTAGCGCGCGTCCACGGACCGGACGAGGCTCTTGTCGATCAGCGACTCGAGGATGTCGAGATCACCGTCGCACACACCCTCGATCGCCTCGACGGTTGTGCCGCCGACGAAGACGGAGAGCCGTCTGAAGAGACGCTGCTCGTCGGCGTTCAGCAGGTCGTGACTCCAGTCGATCGTCGCGCGCAACGTTCGCTGACGCGGATCGGCATCCCGTCCGCCCTTGAGGAGGTCGAGCCGCTGGCCCAGGCGGTCGAGGATCTGCCGTGGCGTGAGCGAGATTGCGCGGGCAGCGGCAAGCTCGACTGCCAGCGGGAGGTGCTCGAGGCGAACGCAGAGCTCCTCGACGTCGGTTGATGAAGGAAGGCCGGCCCTGTCGGCGAACAAGCGGCCGGACTCGGTGCTTCCCAGCGGCGGCACCTCGATGAGAGATTCGCCGCGAACGCGCATCCGCTCCCGACTCGTGACCATCACCGACAGGTTCGGACAGGCGCGCACCAGGGATCCGACCCACGGCGCGGCATCGATCACGTGCTCGAGGTTGTCGAGCACGAGGAGCATCTCCCGCTCGCCGATGTGGACGGCGAGATCCTGTTCGGTCGTCAGCGTCGCGGTGACGGTAGCGGCGAGCGCGTCCGGATCGCGCACCAGCACGAGGTCGATCCAGAAGACTCCCGCCTTGAAGTCGGCCAACAAACAGGCCGCCGCCTCGATGGCGAGACGCGTCTTCCCGGTCCCTCCCGGACCGACCAGGGTGAGCAGCCGGTTCCCCGCCTGAACGCGGGCCAAGATGTCGGCGACCTCCCGCTCTCGCCCGATGAACGAGTCCGCGGGGTGCGGCAGGTTCGTGTTCGAGATCGTCTTGAGCGGCGGAAAAACTTCTGTTCCGATTTGGTAGAGCACTATCGGCGGCACGATGTCTTTCAGCCGGTGCTCGCCGAGATCGGTGAATTCCATCGGTTCGCCGATGGCATCGCGCGTGGCGCGCGACATGAGCACCTGCCCGCCGTGGCCTGCCGCGGCAATGCGCGCTCCGAGATGCACGTCCTCCCCGACGTACCCCTCCTCGCCAGCGAGCGGACGCCCGGTGTGCAGACCGATGCGGACGCGCATCGGCCCATCGTCGATCGCCTCCACGATCGCCTGGGCCGCCAACACGGCCTTGGCCGCCTCGCCGAACGCGACGAAGAAGGCATCACCCTGAGTGTCGACCTCGACGCCACCCCCATCGGCGCACGCCTGCCGGATGATCCGTCGGTGATCGGCCAGGGCCTTGGCATACCGTTCGGCGCCAACCTCGCGGAGGTGCCGGGTCGAGCCCTCGATATCGGTGAAGAGGAAGGTGACGGTGCCGCTCGGGAGCGCCCGTGGGCGGCGGCCTGGCCTTGCGAGCGATTTGCGACCGGAATACATCGGCTCGGGCACCTCGTTGATGCGCCCATGATCCTTGCCGGGTCAAGGACGAGGAGCTTGCTCGCCGCCAACGCAGCAAAGCAATCGTCGAAGCGCTCCCCAGCGGCCCTCGCCATGCTCGACGATGACCCCGCTGCTCGGGCGTGAGCAGGAGGTCGTGGCGCTCGGGGGCAGCCGGCGGCGCTACGGCGATGACGCTTCCTCCCCCGGCGGCGATGCTTGAATTTGCCGCCACTGCTCCATCGCTTCCGGGATCCCCGCCTCAGCAGCTGATCGAATCTCGTCGCGAGTGGGCAGTGACCGGATTGCGAGCATGGTGTCGCAGGGTGGGCAGGTCCCATCGATCAGTTCGGCGAAGAACCCGTTGTTCATCTCCTGGAACGTGCCCGCCCACCCGCATTGGCAGACGAAGCGGTCGCTTTCGTTGATGCCGTACCAATGGGAGATGTGGGCCGAGCCGCTGTAGTAGTAAACAAGGACCTCGCTCATCGGGCGGCCCAGTAGTCGTGGACGCGATTGGTCATCGCATCGTGAACTCGAAGTCGAGGCCGAGCTCCTCGAGGACAGCATCGATCCATCACGCAGGCCTGAACAGCGCGACGTGAACCGCGCGGCGGTCGTGGACCAGCGCGGTGCCGACGAGCTTAGGGGCGCTGAATCGGACGTCGTGGCCGAGGCCGACGGAGTGCGCGACATTCGCATCGGCCAGGGCGCTGGTCGCGCGCTCGAGCATGCGGCCGAGGGCGCCGGCGTCGACATGGCGATGCTTGGGCATCGGCGCGGCGCCGAACTGGATGGCCCGCTGGCGGTCGAGCAGGGCGGAAGCGGCGGAGCCGACGAGCCGAGGCCACTGGCGCTCGAGGGTCTCGGCCGAGTCGAACAGGTCGAGCCCGACCAACCAGCCGGTCGTTGATGCCGACCGCGATACCACGCGCCCCGGCCGGCATCGGGAAGGCGCGCACCCACTCCTCGAGCGAGCGCTCTTCGGCGTCGTAGACGTCGTGCAGCGCCTGGGTCTGCGACC
>JBPCLD010000026.1:0-7390 GCA_051003655.1 Candidatus Limnocylindrales bacterium
ACCGAGCACCTGCTGCTCGGCCTTGTCCGTGAGGGCGAGGGTGTAGCCGCGCGCGTTCTCGAGAACATGAACGTCGAGCTGGCCAAGGTCCGGACCGCCGTCGAGTTCATCATCGGCCGCGGCGATCGACCGGTCGTCGGCGAGGTGGGCCTGACCCCCCGAGCGAAGCGCGTCATCGAGCTCGCGATCGACGAGGCCCGCCGCCTCGGTCACAACTACATCGGCACCGAGCACCTGCTGCTGGGCCTGGTCCGCGAGGGCGAGGGAATCGCCGCGGGAGTGCTCGAGAGCCTTGGCGTCAACCTCGACAAAGTCCGTCACGAGGTCATCCGCGTCCTGAGCCAGAGCAGCTCGAGCGGCCCGACCACCGAGACCAAGCGCGCCAGCAAGACCCCGACCGTCGACCAGCTCGGCATCAACCTGACCGACGCCGTCCGCGCCGGGAAGATCGATCCGGTCATCGGTCGCGAGAAGGAGATCGAGCGCGTCATCCAGATCCTGAGCCGGCGGACCAAGAACAACCCCGCGCTCATCGGCGAGCCGGGCGTCGGCAAGACGGCCATCGCCGAAGGACTGGCTCAGCGAATCGTCGCCGGCGATGTGCCCGAGACGCTACTGGGCAAGCGAGTGCTCACCCTCGATATCGGAAGCCTCGTCGCGGGCACCAAGTACCGCGGCGAGTTCGAGGAGCGGCTCAAGAAGATCATCGAGGAGCTGCGCAACACCAACGACGCGATCCTGTTCATCGACGAGCTGCACACGCTCGTTGGCGCGGGGGCGGCCGAAGGCGCGATCGACGCTGCAAACATCCTCAAGCCGCCATTGGCCCGCGGTGAGCTGCAATGCATCGGGGCGACCACGCTCGACGAGTACCGCAAATACATCGAGCGCGACGCGGCCCTCGAACGCCGCTTCCAGCCGGTGATGGTCGAAGAGCCCACGCTCGAGCAGACCATCGAGATCCTCTTCGGGATCCGGTCACGCTACGAAGACCACCACAAGGTCAAGATCACCGATGACGCGGTTCGCGCTGCGGCTGACCTGTCGATCCGCTACATCACCGACCGCCACCTGCCCGACAAGGCAATCGACCTGATCGATGAGGCCGCCAGCCGTGTCCGACTGCGCACCGGCTCCATGCCGCCCGAGCTCAAGGAAGCGCAGAAGGAGCTCGACCGCGTCACCAAGGAGAAGGAATCGGCGATCAACGACCAGGATTACGAGGTCGCCGCCAACCTCCGCGACGCCGAATCGGCGGCCAAGGAGAACATCGACACCATCCGCGCCACCTGGCAGGAGACGCAGGGCGCCGAGGTGGTCCAGGTGACCGACGAGGACATTGCCCAGGTCGTCGCCATGTGGACGGGCATCCCGGTTACTCGCATCGCGCAGGAAGAGTCCGAGCGCCTCATGCACATGGAAGATGCCCTGCGCGAGAAGGTCATCGGCCAGGACGAGGCAATCGATACGATCGCCAAAGCGGTCCGCCGCGCTCGCGCCGGTCTCAAGGATCCCAAGCGACCGATCGGCTCCTTCATCTTCCTCGGCCCGACCGGCGTCGGAAAGACGTGGCTGGCGAAGGCGCTTGCCGACTTCCTGTTCGGCAGCGAGGACGCGCTCATCAAGATCGATATGAGCGAGTTCATGGAGCGCCACAACGTCAGCCGCCTGGTCGGCGCGCCTCCAGGCTACGTCGGCTTCGACGAGGGTGGCCAGCTCACCGAGGCCGTCCGTCGCAAGAGCTACTCGGTCGTACTCCTCGACGAAATCGAGAAGGCACACCCCGAGGTGTTCAACATCCTGCTCCAGATCCTCGAGGACGGGCACCTGACGGATGCCAAGGGCCGCCGGGTGGACTTCCGTAACACCGTGATCATCATGACCAGCAACGTCGGCGCCAAGTCGCTGCTAAAGGACACCAGCCTTGGCTTCCGCCCGGTCGCATCCGATCAGGAGCGACTGCAGGAGCAAGCCTACGACCGGATGAAGGAGAAGGTCCTCGATCAGCTCAAGACTCAGTTCCGGCCGGAGTTCCTGAACCGCGTCGACTCGGTCGTCGTCTTCCGATCGCTCCAGATCGAGCAGATCCGGGTGATCGTCGAGCTTTTGCTGGAGCGCGTCGAGGATCAGCTCAAGGCCCAGCAGATCGCGATCGAGATTACCCAGGAGGCGAAGGACCACATCATCAAGCTCGGCTTCGACGTGGACTATGGCGCCCGCCCGCTGCGCCGCGTCATCCAGAACATGGTCGAGGACCAGCTGGCCGAGGGGCTGCTGATGGGCCGCTTCCAGTCAGGCATGACCGTTCGCGTCGACAAGTCGGATGACGCCGGACTGACCCTCGAGCCGGTAGAAGAGAAAATCCCGGTCGAGGCCGGCACCTAAAGGCCGGCTACAGATCGTGGCGCGGCTCGAGAGCCGTTACGTGTGCGGCACGTGCGGCGCGACGAGCCTTCGTTGGGAAGGCCAGTGCCGCAGTTGTGGCGGCTGGAACAGCCTCGTCGAAACTGCGGCCGAGTCGAAGGCATCATCGCGCTCGTCGAAAAGCCGCGCGCCAGTGGCCGCACCCCCGGTGACCGCACTGAGCGAGGTCGCGGCCGGCGAGGCCGATCGGGTCCCGCTCGGCATCCGGGAAGTGGATCGAGTGCTCGGCGGCGGCCTCGTGCCGGGCTCGCTGGTGCTCCTGGGCGGCGAGCCGGGGATCGGCAAGTCGACGCTCGTCCTGGCAATCGGCGGCGCGGTCGTGCGCCAGCTGCCCGCATCTCGCGTGCTCTATGCCTCCGGTGAGGAGTCGGCCGCCCAGATACGTCTGCGCGCGACTCGGCTCGGGGTCGCCCACGGAGCGGCTGCCGCGCAGATCGACGTGCTGCCGGAGACGTCGGTGGAGCGCATCATCGCCGCGGCCGATGCCTCCGACCCACAGCTCTTGATCGTGGATTCGATCCAGACACTTACGGCCGACGACCTCGAGGGTCCGGCAGGCTCCGTTGGGCAGGTTCGCAGCAGCGCCGCACGTTTACAGGCGTACGCCAAGGAAAACGGCGTTCCGGTCATCCTGGTTGGCCACGTAACCAAGGACGGCACCCTGGCCGGGCCGAAGACGCTCGAGCACATCGTCGACGTGGTGCTTACCCTGGAGGGCGAGCGCTTCTCCGGGCTTCGATTGCTGCGCGCCAGCAAAAACCGCTTCGGCTCGACCGAGGAGGTCGGCGTCTTCGAGATGGCGGCCGATGGGCTGGCCGAGGTGGCCGATCCTGCCGCCGCTTTCCTCGAGCCCGACTCGCTCGGCGCGCCCGGCGTGGCAGTTGCGGCCACGCTGGAAGGCAGTCGCCCGCTGCTCGTTGAGGTCCAGGCGCTTGTCACTCCAGCGCTGCATGGCTCGCCGCGTCGAACGGTGTCCGGGCTCGACACCCAGCGGATTGCGCTGCTGATCGCGGTGCTTGGCCGCCGCGCCGGACTGAACCTGGTCAGCCACGACGTCTACGCGAGTGTTGTCGGCGGATTGACGGTCGATGAACCGGCGATCGACCTGCCCCTCGCGGTAGCGCTCGCCTCGGCCCTGCGCGACAAGCCGCTCGCCCAGGGCACGGTTCTGTGTGGCGAGATCGGCCTGACCGGCGAGCTCCGGCCGGTGGGCGGCCTCGAGCGCAGGCTGCGCGAAGCCCAAAGGCTGGGCTTCACCCGCGCGATCGTGCCGCGGCGAACCGGTCGCCGGGCACCGGGCGACGGCGAGGCCGTCAGTGGCATCGAGGTCATCCGCGCGGCGACATTGCGAGAGGCACTTGGTGCCGCGCTCGGGCTCGGCGCGGACAGACCGACGGAGCAAGCCCGGACCGCCGCGATCCCCTTTGTCGGCTCTACCCGGTGACCAGCTTCGTTCGCCTTTTTGGCGGTGCGCTCGGCGTCCTGATCGCGGTGGCATTGGCCAGCGGCGCAGGCATCCCGCCGTTCGACATGGGCAGCGTGGGCGGCATCATCCTGCTCGCCGGCTGGATCGGCGCCTGGTTCGTGATCGGCTTCTCGATCCTGCCCTACATCACCTTCATCCCCGCGCGATCGCTCATCCGCCGCGTGCTCGATCTGTCGACGGGCGAGTTCATCAGCGGTGTAGCGGGGCTGATCGTCGGACTTTTGATCGGGCTTCTTCTCGGCCTGCCGATGTCCAATCTGCCGGACCCATACCGTTGGATCCTGCCCCTCGGCACCGTCATCGTCACCGGCCTGGGCATGATGGGCCTGACCGTCGCGAAGCGCCACGATCTCGCCGATGCCCTGCGATCGGCCGGAACGATGCTCGAACGCGCGATCGACGTCACTGTTGTGCGGGTCCTGCAGACCGTCGCCGGGCGGATGGTCTTCGCCCAGCCACGCTGAGCACTCGCCTGAGAAATGAACGGCCGATTTGCTGACGCGGTGATCGTCGCTGCCGGCGCCAGCAGCCGGATGGGCGGCGTCGACAAGCTGACCGAGCCGCTGCTTGGACGCCCACTGCTCGCGTGGTCGGTCGAGGCAATGGCCAGCGCGGAGTCGGTTGGCCGGATCGTCGTCGTGACGAGGCCGGAACGTGTTGAGACCCTTCGCGCCGACGAATGGCTTTCACGGCTGCCGGAGCGGCGTGTCGAGGTGGTCGCTGGCGGCGAGCACAGGTCGGACTCGGTCCGCGCGGGCGTGGATGCGACTGAAGCGTCGGTAGTGCTGGTGCACGACGGGGCACGGCCGCTTGTTTCGAGCTCTCTCGTGGATTCGGTCGCAAATGCGGCGGCCGAATACGGCGCCGCAGTCCCGGCCGTGGCCGTAGCGGACTCGATGAAACGCGCGTCGGCCGGCCACGTGGAGACCTCGGTCGACCGAAACGGCCTCGTCCGAACGCAGACCCCTCAGGGTGCGCGACGTGAACTGCTCATCGCGGCGTTCGAACGTACCGGTGGTGCGGCTTACACCGACGAGGCAGCGCTGCTCGAGGCGGCCGGCGTGGACGTTGTGACCGTCCCGGGCGAGGCGGCGAACATCAAGGTGACCGACGGCGCCGACCTCGAGATCGTTCGCGCCATCGCGGCAGCGCGGAGCGGTAACGGCCGGATGGGCCCCCAGATGGTCCGTTTTGGCTTCGGCGAGGATACCCATGGCTTCGGCCCTGGCGACGGATTGATGCTCGGCGGAATTCTGGTCGCCGACGCACCGCGGCTCTACGGCCACTCGGATGGCGACGTCGTGCTGCACGCGCTGGCGACCGCGATCCTCTCGGCGTGCGGACTGGGCGACCTGGGCCGTCTGTTCCCATCCTCCGACCACGCGACCAAGGGGATTGCCAGCTCCGCGCTGCTCGATGAAGTCGTCACGCGGGCGACTGAGGCAGGCTGGCGGATCGACCGGGCGCAGGTGTCGCTGGTCGGAGCGCGCCCGCGTCTGGGCGGCAGACGGCTGGACGAGATGGGCCGTCGTGTCTGTGCCCTGATCGGCGTGGAGGCTGACCAGGTGGCCGTTACAGCGTCGACCGGAAACCTCTCCGGGGCAGAGGGCGCGGGCCGCGTGGTGAGGGCAACCGCACTGGTGACCGTTATTCGGCGATGATGGGCGTGATGTACGCGACCTCCGCCGACAGATGACCCTCCGTCTCACCAACACCCTCGGCGGGAAGGTCGGGGAGTTCACGCCGATCGAGCCCGGGCACGTGCGGATGTACAGCTGCGGGCCGACGGTTTATGGCCCCGCTCACGTGGGGAACTTCAGGGCGTTCTTGCTCGGCGATCTTGCGCGCCGCTACCTCGAGTGGAGCGGCTACCGCGTGACGTGGGTGATGAACATCACTGACGTTGACGATCGGATCATCCGCGACCTCCACGCCGCGGGCGGAACCCTCGACGAGCTCACCGCGCCCCACATCGCCCGTTTCATGGCCGACATGGATGACCTGCGCGTCGGGCCACCAACGCACCTGACGCGAGCGACCGATCACATCCCCGAGATGGCGTCACTGATCGCCACCCTGCTCGACAAGGGTCACGCGTATCGTACCGACGATGGGTCGATCTTCTTTCGCATCTCGTCCTGGCCGGCGTACGGCACCCTGGCCAAGCTCGACCCGCAGGGCTCCCGCGTCGGCGATCGGGTGGCCGCCGACGACTACGGCAAGGACGACGTCCGTGACTTCGCCCTGTGGAAGGGGCCCAAGCTTGGCGAGCCGACCTGGTCGAGCGAGATAGGCGAGGGGAGGCCCGGTTGGCACATCGAGTGCTCAGCCATGAGCATGAAATACCTAGGCGAATCGTTTGACATCCACACTGGTGGCGTGGACCTGATCTTTCCTCATCACGAGAATGAGATCGCCCAATCGGAGGCGGCCACCGGGCAGCACTTTGTCAACGTTTGGTTGCACAACGCGCATCTCGTGCTGAGCGGCGTGAAGATGGCCCGTCGGGTTGGCAACATCAGCCGTCCGGCCGAGGTCTACGAAGACGGATATTCACCTGCCATGCTGCGCTACGCGCTGATCGCGACGCACTACCGCGCGCCAATGGAATGGGGCGACTCGACGATGAATCATGCCCGCGCGGCGGTCGAGCGCCTGTCCACTGCCGTCGGGGCGCCCGAGTCCTACAAGCAGCAGACGAACGGCAATCCGACGCTCGATGAGGCACTTGACGTCGCGCGCGACGAATTCCGCGCCGCCATGGACGATGACCTGAACGTTTCCGGCGCGCTCGGCGCGCTCTTTGAGCTGGTGCGCGACCTCAACCGGCGCGTGGACGCGCGGACACTCTCCACCGACGATGCACGCCGCGCCGTGGCGGCGCTGCGCGACTTTGACCGCGTGCTGGCAATCCTCGACGTGCCAAACGCGCTGCCCGAGGGAGCGCAGGCGCTGCTCGATCGGCGGGCCGCCGCTCGTGAGAGCCGCGACTTCGCTGCGTCGGACCGATTGCGCGATGAGCTGGCTGCGATGGGAGTTGCGGTCGAGGACACGCGCGACGGCCAGCGTTGGCGCGCGGGCGGGCGGCCGACGAATGACTGATCGTTTCAGACCAGGCGGTGGCAGGCCAGGCGGTGGCAGGCCAGGTGGCGGCAGGCCAGGTGGCGGCAGGCCGGGCGGTGGGCGACCCGGTGGTGGGCGACCCGGTGGTGGGCGACCCGGTGGTGGCCGAGCTGGCGGCGGCGGACAAGGTGGGCGGGCGCGGCCGGGTGGGGACGGACCCACTTTTGATCGACCTCGGCCTGGCTGCGACCGCCCCGAATTTGATCGTCCCCGTCAGGGAGGCGACCGGCCATCGTTCGACAGACCTCGCCGCGAAGGCGACCGTCCGTCTTTCGATCGCCCGCTCCCGGCCGCCAACCTGCCCCCGTTCGATCGCCCGCGGCGGGACGGCCCGCCATCGTTTGATCGTCCGCGGCG
>JBPCLD010000027.1:0-4205 GCA_051003655.1 Candidatus Limnocylindrales bacterium
GCGCCGGCTCGATATCGGCGACGACGAGGTAGGTGTTCACGTACGAGCCCGGCTCGGACTGGGGAAAGCCGATGCCGAACGTGATCGAGCAGTCAGACCCGGGCGGGGTGAACTGCACCACCCGCATACCGGGCGCGGGCTCCGTGTCGCCGTCGAGGTGCCATCCCGCCTGCTCGTAGAACTCCTTGGTTCGGTCGACGTCGCTGACAGGCAGGGTAATCGCCTCTATTCCGTATCTCATCGAAGGATTCTGCCACGCTCTCCTTGACAGCGATGCGAGCCACGCGTCACGCTCAAGCGGGCTCGGACGTGAACGCGGACGCTTCGGCGGGTTGTCGCCGATGGGCTGGTAGCCACCGGGGCGCGACTCGAGGATGCCCTTCCCCATGGATAGGCCAGGCAGCTGCTGTTGAAGGACCCGGACGCGCGCGACCGGCAACTCTGCATCGAGGCGCGACAGGCCGTTTGTGGAGAATTGCCCGCGCACGCGGCCACCGAGCCGGCCGAGCAGTCCCAGCGCGCCGGGCGCGGTCGATGTCGGAATCTCCAACGTCAGAGCCGCGAGCGGCTCGCAGACCCACGTTCCCGCTCGCTCCAACGCGGCCGCCAGCACCAGCTGCGTGAGACGTCGGTAGTCCGCCGCTGAGGTGGCGGGTGAGGCGTAGCCGCAGTCGGTCATCGTGAGGCGACAGTCGGTCACCTGCCAGCCGAACAGGCCTTCCGCGAGTGCCTCGCGACTGCGTTCCAGAAGCGTCGCATGCCGCGTCAAGTCACTATGGCTCAGTCCACGACTGGCTCGAGTGGGGCGGCAGGTCCTGACGACGAGCCGACCTGCTGCCGGCCCAGCAGCAACACGGCTCCGACCACGCCTACGATCACCGCGCCGAGGATCCCCAGCACCGCGAATCCCCACGCGCCAACAACGAAACCTGAGCCGAGGCTGGCAATGGCCGATGTGCTCCAGATGAGTGCGTCGGAGACGCCCTGGATGCGGGCGCGCTCGGTAGACGAGACGGCGCCGGTGAGCATGGAGCTGCCCGCGACGAAGCCGAGGTTCCAGCCCCAGCCGAGCAGGAACAGGGCGACAAGCAGCACCAATGACTCCGTGGGCACCGCGATGGCAGACAAGAGCGCCGACGCCAAAATGACCACCAGGCCGGCGGTGATTATCGGCAGCGATCCGAACCGGTCCGTCAGCCTGCCCGAGATCGGAGAGAGCGCGAACATCCCGAAGACGTGCGCCGAGATCACGATGCCCACGGCCCCAAGGTCGTGGCCGTGGTCGGTCATGTGCAGCGGCGTCATAGTCATGATCAGGACCATGACGAACTGGCCGGCAATGAGCGCCAGCACCGCCAGGGCGACTGCTGGCCGGCGCAGGACGTCGCCGCGCCGCGCCGACGGTCGGTGCGCGTGGCCCGTCTCGGCCGACCGGTCGGCGAGCTCACGCGGGTCGGGGCGAAGGAGGATCGACGACAGCACAGCTGCAATGCCCACGAGCACGATCGGAACCAGGTACGGCCCGCTGAGACGTGGCAGCCCCAGCGAAACGGCCACGTCGCCGCTGACCTGGATCAGATTCGGACCGATGACGGCGCCCACCGTGGATGCCCATACCACGAGGCCGATGGCCGAGGCGCGCCTCGCGGCCGGGTACATGTCGGCCGCGGCATATCGCGAAAGCTGGTTCGAGCTGTTGCCGAAGCCGATTGCCAGGCAGCCGATCAGGAGGACCGGAAACGAGTGTCCGACGATGCCAGCCACGGCCACCAGCGCGCCGATGACACCGACCCAGTAGCCAGCGGCGAGGCCGGGTCGGCGACCCCATCTGCCCATCACGGCCCCGAGGATGGTCGCTCCGATGGCGGCTCCGAATACGACCGCGGCCGCGGGCAGGCCGGCGAGTGTCCGGTCGCCGCCCAGCTCGAGAGCCACGATCGAGGTCACGGTTACGGCCGCTATGTGCCCCGTGCTACCCAGCGCAACGCCCGCAAACAGAACCCCGACCGTACGACGCCGCAGCGCCCCCAGATGTGAATCGGTCAAGGCATCACTGGTGCCATGCGGCCAGTGGCGCGCTCAGTCTTCAGCTCACCGCTGTCTTCACGAGCTCACCGATCCTTTTCTCGTCGGCAGCGGTCAGCTTCGTGAGCGCCCAGGAGGTCGGCCACATGGCGCCGTCGTCGAGCTTCGCATCGTCGTTGAAGCCAAACGTCGCGTACCTCGACTTGAACTTGTCCGCGGCCTGGAAGAAGCAGATGACCTTGCCCTCCTTGGCATAGGCGGGCATCCCGTACCAGGTTTTCGGCGACAGGTCTGGCGCCTGGGCCTTGATGACAGCATGGATCCGCTCGGCCATCACACGATCCGATTTCGGCATCTGGGCGATCTTGGCGAGCACGTCGGCTTCCCCGTCCGGTTTGCCCGCGCGGCTGCGGCGCGCGGCCGTCTTCATCTCCTTGGCGTGCTCCTTCATCGCAGCACGCTCCTCCTCGGTCCACACCTCGGACGTCGTGTCGCGCCCGGTGGTGCGCTTGGCCGATGTCTGCGTGTCAGTCATGGCAGGTTTCCTCTCTGCGAGCTGGAATGGGTCGAACGTGAGTCTAGGGAGCCGCGGCTGCGGCGGCTTCTGCAGACCTGATCGATCGTGCGGGAACAGGTACCGTGGACGACGTGAGCCGCTCGACGATTAGGTCCGCCTACGACATGTGGCCCCAGTACAACCGTCGGCTGCGCGAGGTCGTAGCGCCAATGACCGACAGCCACCTTGCCATCCGTTCATCAGCCACAGGATTGCCGATCTGGGCGAACGTCGGCCACACCGCCGCGATGCGCGTGTACTGGCTGTGCGACGTCGTCGGTGAACCCGGCGCCGAGGCCACCCCGTTCAGTGACGACGCTACCAAGGACTGGGCAGACGATCTCGACCACCCACGGGGGGCCCATGAGCTCGTCGATGCGCTCGATTCGACGTGGCGAATTGTCGAGGGTTGCTTGGACCGTTGGACGCCGGCGATGCTCGCCGATGAGATCGCGCGCGACTACGACGGCACGATCCAGATCCACACCAGGAGCTCGATCCTTCAGCGGCTTCTCACCCATGAGGCCTACCACTGCGGCGAGCTTTCACAGACGCTCGGTATCCACGGCCTTCCCCAGATCGACCTGTGGCGCGCTGAGAAGTAGGCGCTGCGCCGGCGCCCTTGACCATGCTCTCGGTCAGTTATGAGCTGCCTGATACCAACGCAGGACGCGCAGGGCGCGCGGAGGGTGTTCCAGCGATTGGGCTCGCCTTCGGGCTCCGCCAGGCCCCGCTCGAGATCGCCGCTGCGAGCGTTCACCAGCTCGCTCGGGTGGAGCCCCGAACGCGTCAATCGCCCATTTGAAGTAGGACGGTGCTGCATCAGCTGTGGGCGATGTGCGCGAATTGACGCCACAACAGCACGACGAGTACGGCTGAGCCTAAAAAGCCGAACCAGAATGGCGCGGTGATGCCGAAGCTGCCTGCCAGCAAGCCTCCCAGCGGTATGCCGACAATCAGGCCCGCGATCGACGCGACTCTGTAGACCCCTCCGACGCGGCCGAGCAGCTCGTTGGGCACCGCTCGCTGTCGGACAACGGTGGAGGTGGTTTCCCACGCGAACGCATGCACTCCGAAAATCAACATCACCGTGAGCGCCACGAGCGGTGACACGGTCAGCGCAAGAACGAGATGCGTCGCCGTTTCGATCAGCAATCCGACGCGCATGATGTTGCCGAGGCCGAAGCGTCGCTCTAGGGCGCCGTAGGAGACCATTCCGATCACGCCGCCGAGTGCCGTGGCGGTGGTCAGCAGCCCGAACCCGACGGCATCCATCTGCAGCCGCTGGCTGGCGTAGAGCACCAGAACCGCCCATGCCGCGCCGTACGTGACGTTGAAGGCGAAGACGGTCAAGGCCAGCGTGCGCATTGCCGCGTGGTGGGCAAGCCAGCGGACGCCCTCGACCAGCTCGGTCCAAATGGGACCGCCCTCACCTGGGCCGGGCCGCCGGATCTCTCCGATGCTCGAGGAGATCCGTGTTATGAGAAGCGCGCCGAGAAGGAACGCAGTCGCATTGGCCGCGAACGGTAGCGCCATCCCGACAGCGAACATGAAGGCCCCGAGCGGTGGGCCGACCAGCTGATTGAGCAGGATGAACGGTCCCTGCATCCGCGCATTGGCGATA
>JBPCLD010000028.1:0-13372 GCA_051003655.1 Candidatus Limnocylindrales bacterium
ACGTGGCGGTGTGATCGGCGTTCGTGCGAACGTTGGCGGCAATGATGTTGACCTTGTTCTCGGCCACCACATTGGTGATCTCGGAGAGCAGGCCCGGTCGGTCGTACGCCTCGACGCGGATCGCGATGGGGTAGGTTTGCTGGACGGATCCCTCCCATTCGACCTCGATCAGCCGCCCGATGTCGCGTTCGTTCACCACCGTCGGACAGGTAGGGAGATGGATCGTCACTCCGCGCCCGCGGGTGATGTAGCCGATGATCGGATCACCTGGGATCGGGTGGCAGCAGCGCGCAAATCGGATCATCAGGTCGCCGACGCCCTTCACGCGCACGCCGTCCGTCCGCGCTGGCACGAACGGAGCAACCTGCGGCAGCACCATCTCGTTCGCGTCGTCGACGACATCGAGACGGGTGATGACCTGCTGCGCGGAAACGGCGCCGTAGCCGATCGCGGCGAAGAAGTCCTCAACCGACGCGTATTTATACAGTTCGGCCATCTCTGCGATCCGGTCCGGGCCCATCTTCTCGAGCGACGTCCGTGCCAGGCGCCTCAGCTCTCGGTCCAAAGATTCGCGCCCATGGACGATGTTCTCGTCGCGCTCCTGGCGCTTGAACCACTGGCGGATCTTTTCCTTGGCGTGGCCCGTTTGAACGACCTTCATCCAGTCGCGTGACGGCCCGCGGGCAGCCTTGGTGGTTACGACCTCGACAATGTCGCCGTTCTTGAGCTTGTAGTCGAGCGGGACCAATCGGTTGTTGACCTTCGCGCCGATCGTCGAATGGCCGACATCGGTATGGATGCGGTAGGCGAAGTCCAATGGAGTCGACCCGGTCGGCAGGTCCTTGACGTCGCCCTTCGGCGTGAACACGAAGACCTGGTCCTGGAAAAGGTCGAGTTTGACACCCTCGACGAACTCCGTCGCATCGGTCACCTCGCGTTGCCAGTCGATCAGCTGGCGTACCCAGGCGAGCTTGGCGTCGTAGTCGCGGTCGGACTTGCCGCCCTCCTTGTAGCGCCAATGCGCAGCAACGCCGACCTCGCTGATGCGGTGCATCGTGTTCGTGCGGATCTGAACCTCGAGCGGCTTGCCGTCGAGCGCGATGACCGCCGTGTGCAGGCTCTGGTACCCATTCGGCTTGGGCACCGCGATGTAGTCGTCGAACTGGCCCGGAATCGGGCGCCACATCGAATGGACAACGCCGAGCGCGGCGTAACAGTCCTGGACGTCGTCGACCAGCACCCGGATCGCGTTGACGTCGTATATCTCGGACAGGTCCGCGCTCTTGCGCTGCATCTTCTTCCAGATGCTGCTGATGTGCTTTGGCCTACCCGAAATCTCGGCCTTGATGCCCGCGCCCGCAAGGGAGTCGCGCAGGACGTTCATCGACCGGCGGACGTAGACCTCGCGACCCTTTCGACGGGTCTCGAGCTGCTCAGCCAGACGCCGAAACTCGGTTGGATCAAGGACCTTGAACGCGAGGTCCTCGAGCTCCCATTTGATCTGCCAGATGCCGAGTCGCTCTGCCAATGGAACGTAGATCTCTGCTGTCTGGCGGGCGATGCGCACCCGCTTCTCGTGCGGCAAAGCTTCGATCGTGCGCATGTTATGCAGCCGGTCGGCGAGCTTGATCAGCACGACGCGGAGGTCCTGAGCCATGGCCAGCAGCATCTTGCGGATGTTCTCGGCCTGCTGCTCCTCGTGACTGCGGCCCGCGAACTTCGAGAGTTTGGTGACGCCATCGACGAGGCGTGCCACCTCCGCACCGAAGCGCTGCTCGATGTCGCTAATCGGGAAGTCGGTGTCCTCGGGAATGTCGTGCAGCAGCGCAGCGACGATTGCCGGCTGGTCCAGACCCAGTTCGGCCAGGATGCGGGCGACGGCCAACGGATGGCTGACATAGGCCTCGCCGCTGGCACGCTTCTGGGCGCCGTGAGCCTCGACGGCGAAACGCCACGCGTCGCGCACGGCGATCGCATCGGCTCCCGGGTGGTGCGCAAGCAGCTCTGTCTCGAGTCGCCGAACGTGGTTATTGAGAGTCCGGCGGCTTATCGGCGGCGCGACCTCGCGACCCTGTTTCGAAGGGCGCTCCGACGCATCTGGCTCTGAAGCGGACTTGGAGGCTGAGGCGCGCGTGCGGGGGGCGCTCAGCGGTTCAATGGACATCCTCTTCTGAGTGTACCGTGGGGGCTCGGCCGTCCCGGACCTCGGAAACTGATGACCTCTAACCACTTGCGCGCACTCACGTGGCTGCTTGTCGCCCTGGTTGCGGCGTGCTCGGCGCCACCCGCCACGCCGACGACCAGCTCTGGCTCGACCACCCTCCCCACGCCGGCACAGACCCCCGTGCCGACTTCGCCGTCTGTCATTCCGACGGCCTTGGCCACGCCGTCCGGGCCACCCGTCTCGACCCCGCCACCGACCCTTCCATCTGGACCCATTGCCGACGCCCTCGCCCCCGAGCTTGACGTCGCACTCGAGGAGCAGCTCGCTCAGTACAGGATCCCGGGCATGACGGCCGAAATCATCTTTCCTGATGGGAGTCGCTGGTCCGGGGCCGATGGCTTTGCAGACCTCGGCCGCGAGCTGGAGGCAATTCCCGACACGACCTTTGTCACCGGGTCCATCAGCAAGACATTCGTGACCGCCGCGGTGATGCAGCTCCAGGAAGAGGGCGTCCTGTCGATCGACGATCCGCTCGCCGACTGGCTGCCCGACCACCCGAACGCCGAGAACATGACGCTCCGCCAGCTTCTCTCCCACACCAGCGGCGTCTACAACTACTTCCTGCACCCCGAGTACAACGCCCGCGTTTTCAACGAGCCCGACCACGCCTGGACGCCGCAGGAAGTGCTGGATGAATTCGTCCTGGAGCCGAAGTTCCCGCCCGGTACCGGCTATCACTACAGCAATACAAACTTCGTCCTGCTCGGCCTGGTCGTCGAGGAGGCGACAGGTCAACCACTGGGTGAGGTCTTCCGCGAGCGGTTCTTCGCCCCGCTCGAACTGGGTGACACCTACTGCCAGTGCGGCGGCCCGCCTGCAGCGGGCTCAGCGCGCGGATATCTCGTCAGGGCAACAGGTCCCGTAGGCCTGGACGACGGCACGGACTACCGACCGACACTTTCTGCCGCCAGGGTGGCCTACGGCGCCGGGGACATCGTGTCGACAGCGGCCGACCTTGCCGACTGGGCCCGAACGGTCTACGGCGGCCATTTGCTCGCCGCCGAATCCCTGACACAGATGACCGACTACAACTATTCGCCCGATGCGCGCGGCGAGTATGGCCTCGGCACGCGGACGCGCGTCTTCGACGGCGAGCGCATGTTCGGCCACACCGGCTCGTTGCGCGGCTATGCGGCCGCCATGTGGCACCTCCCAGGCACTGACCTGACGATCGTGGTGCTCACCAACCGGGGCCGACTTGAAGCGAACCCGATCGTGAACGCGCTCGCTCAGATCGCGCTTCCCATCGCTGGCGCGTACTAGAACACGCTCGGTCAGTCTTTGCGGTAGCCCATTGCGTTCAGCGTTTGGCGTGCCATCTCGGTTTCGTTCCAGGGCTTCTTGCCCTCCGCGGTCATGATCCGGTCGACGTGGCCCATACCGGCCAGCAGCACGATGTCGCCAGACCGGGCCATCTCGAACGCTTTGCGGATCGCCTTGTCGCGGTCCGGGATGAGGAAGAGGTCCTGATCGCGCCGCCGGCCAGCCTCGGTTGCGCCCACCGCAATCTGCTCGAGAATGCTCATCCGGTCCTCATCGCGTGGGTCGTCGTCCGACAACACGACGACGCGCGAACGCTCGCCGGCACTGCGTCCCATCATCGGCCGCTTCAGCGTGTCGCGGGCTCCGGGTGATCCAAAAACCGAGATCAGCCCTCCCCCGCGTGCGGCGGCATGCGGAGCCAGCGAGTCAAGTGCAGCGGCGAGTGCACCCGGCGTATGGGCGAAGTCCACATAGACGGTGAATTCCTGACCTTCGTCCACCGGAATCAGCCTCCCGGGCACGCTCTTCAGCGACTCGAGCCCGGCGCGCATCAGCTCAGGATCCAGAGCCAGCGCTTCCCCTACGGCAACCGCAGCCAGGGCGTTGTAGGCGTTGAAATGGCCAACCAGGTTGAGCGCAAGGTCGTCGGACCAGCGTGAGGTCGTAACCTTCAGACGGAGGCCGGAGCCGTCGTCGCGCACCATTGCCGCAGTAACGTCGGCCTTCGCATCGGGACCCACCGCGTAGGTCAGGACATTTGCGCCCGCCCCCCGAGCAGCCGCCGCGAATTCCTCAGCCCGCGCGTCGTCGGCGTTGATCACCGCGCTCTTCGGCCAGCCCTTGTCCGGGTTCGTCCTACCGACCGCCAGGCGTTCGAACAACGACCGCTTTGCCGCGACGTAGGCGTCCATCGACCCATGCAGGTCCAAATGCTCGTGAGTGATGTTGGTCAGCACCGCGGCGTCGTAGGCGACCTCGGCGACCCGTTCGAGCGCCAGCCCATGTGACGTCGACTCCACGACCGCGAATTCGTCGCCTGCCTCGGCCATTCGGCGCAGGTCGGACTGGATCTCGGGCGCTTCGGGCGTCGTGTGCCCGGTCTCGCCGAGGCTCAGCCCACCCACCACAACGTCGACTGTGGTGATCATGCCGGCCGCCAACCCGGCAGCCTCGAACATGGATCTGACCAGGTATGACGTGGTCGTCTTGCCGTCCGTGCCAGTTACGCCGACCACCCCGAGTCGGTAGCTCGGGAAGCCGTTCAGCCAAGCTGCGGCGAGCGCGAGCGCGGAACGGGACGAACCAACCAGCAGTTGAGGAACACCGAGCCGCGCCACGGCGCGCTCGGCGATCACGGCGACTGCGCCGCGAGCCACCGCGTCGGCGGCGAAGTCGTGGCCGTCGCTCTCGGCACCAGGAACCGCCACGAAGACGTGGCCGGCCTCCACCGAGCGTGAGTCGAAGTCGATCCCGCGGACGGCCGCCGTGGCATCAGCGCCAGCCATCAGCGTGCGCAGCATGCCGCGCCCTTCCAGCTCACGCACCAACTCCCCGAGCGGGCGTTCAGTATGTGTCGACAAACGGTTACTCCTGGATGGCGGTGTCCGGCGGGCCGGGCCCTCCGCCGCGCCGCAACATGGAGCGCACCAGATCGATCGACTGGCTCAGCTCGGGGATCCGGAGAGCCCGAGTGTAAATCCCGTACACCGCGGCCCCGCCGACGGTTGCGGCGACCACCTGGCCGAGGAGGGCAAGCTTGCCCGGCTCCGGGCCGATCATGGGATCGGTCAGCCGGACGACGATCAATGCCGCCACTCCGGCCAGCACGGCGCCGACGACGAACAGCAGCAGCGGCCTGAGGATGCCCTCGAGACCGGCACCGGGCGTTCGTCGCCAGAGAAGGATTCCGAGAGCACTGGCCTCGGCCCATGCACCCGCGGCAAGACCGAGTGCTATCCCAGACAAACCCAGGGTGCCAACAGTGGCGACGCCGATGACGACGCTGATGAGCATGTCGAACAACGCGGTGATCACCGGTGTACGGGTGTCGTGGCCGCTGTAGAAGGCTCGGGCGAAAACGATCACCAGCGAATGGGCGGCGAGGCCCAGGAACAGGAACGACAGCGTGTCGGCAGTGAGGGAGATGGCCTCTGCGCTGAGCCCGTAATCGAACAGCAGGGTGACGCCCTGTCGACGCAGGACTATCCCGACCGCGGTGATGAAAAGCATGATCCAGAGCACCAGCCGGACCGAGCGAACGATCAGACGTCCGAACTCGCGCAGGTTTCCTGCGGCAACGGCACGTGACATCGAAGGTAACAAGACGACCCCGAGCGGGAACCCGATCACGCCGAGCGGGATCTGCATCACCGTCCAGGCGACGTTGTACGCGGTCACGGCGCCCAGCCCAACCCCGGTGGCGAGCGTGGTGGCGACGATGAACGTGATCTGGTTGGCGCCCAGGCCAAGAGCGCGCGGCGCCATCAGCGTGAGCACCTGGCGCGCCTGCGGGTCGGCCAGATCTATGTCGAACGAGAGCCTGAAGCGCTCCTGCACCAGCGGCCGCAGCTGGATCGCCAGGTGCAGCACGGAACCGGCGACGACGCCGATGGCCAGCGATTCGATGCCCAGCCAGCCACCGAACAGCAGCGCGGCGCCGATGATGGCGACGTTGTAGAGGGTCGGCGCAATTGCGGCGGCGCCGAAACGACCCCTTGCGTTGAGCACCGACGAGGCCACTGCGCCCAGGGCAAGCAGCACGGGCGAGAGCAACATGATCCGGGTGAGGCGCACGGTCAGCTCCGTGCCGACGGCGTCAAACCCGGGCGTGAAGATGGGCACGATCTGCGGCGCGAACACGGCCACGACCGCGGCCAGCCCGGCAAGGGCCAGCAACATGATGTTGAGCACGGTCGAAACCACCCGCCAGGCGCGGTCCTCCTCGCCCTTCGTGAAGAGATTGGCCAGGACGGGCACCATCGCCGATGAGAGCGCCCCGGCCGCCACGAGCTGGAAGATCGCGTCGGGCAATCGGAACGCGGCGAAATATGCATCCAGCTCAGTGCCTGCGTCGAACAGATTGGTGATCACCACCACGCGCACCCAGCCGAGCACGCGCGAGAGGAAGTAGGCGGCCGCGACGATCAGGCCGGCCCGTGCCAGAGTGCGCGCGGTCACGTGGTCGGCGAGTTGGTTGGAGCCGTCGACTCTTTGGAAGCCTTGCGCGAGCGCGGATGCGCCTGTCGGTAGGCGCTGCGCAGCCGCTGCGGTGAAACGTGGGTATAGATCTGGGTCGTGCCCAAGCTCTCGTGGCCGAGCAGCTCCTGGACCACGCGCAGGTCGGCGCCGCCCTCGAGCAGGTGGCTGGCAAAGGAGTGGCGGAGCGTGTGCGGAGACGCGCCACTCGGGAGGCCGGCACGAACCATGAGCCGATCGAGCCGATAGCGCAGGCCACGCACGCCAATAGCGCCGCCGCGACTGTTGAGGAAGATGACGCCCGGATCATCGTTTGCGCCCACTGCCGTCGCCGCGGTGCGGAGCGCTGGCCGGCCGTAGGTCAGGTATGCGTCGAGCGCCGCGCATGCTGGTCCGCCGAGAAGCGTCACCCGCTCCTTGCGCCCTTTGCCCATCACGCGCAGCTCGCCGCGGCCGAGATCGAGATCCGCGAGGCGGGCAGCGGCAAGCTCGCTGACGCGCAATCCGGCCGCGTAGGCGGTCTCGACCACGGCGATGTCGCGCAATGCCAGCGCGCGCCGATCGTTGGCCGTGTCGGCTTCGTCGATCAGCCGCTCGACGTCGGCGACGCACAGCACCTGCGGGAGACGTCGCGGTAATCGCGGTGTGAGCGCCGCCGACCAGGGATCACCGTTGACGAGTCCCTCCCGGCGCGCGTACCTGTAGAAGGAGCGCAAGGCGGCCACACGGCTGCTTACGGAGCGCCGCGACAAAGGCCGCGCGGCCAGCTCAGCGAGATAGCCACGGATCAGCAGCCGTGGCGGCGAGCCCCAGTCAGCGCCCTGGACGTCGAGCCAATCGAGGTACTGGCCTACCGCCGTCCGGTACGAGCGGCGGGTATGTTCGGAAGAATCGCGAGCGGCCAACCGGCCCAGGAAGCCGTCGAGCGCCTCTGATCCGGTCACGCAGCCGGGCGGGCGCGACGTCGACCGTTGGTTGCTGAGCTGGTGCGAGTCGTGCGCGTCGTGCGCGTGCCACCGGCACGTCCGCCGCCGCGACCTGCTCCCGGCGTACGGCTGCCTCGACCGCGGCGCGTTACCAATGCCTCCGGGTTCGGGTCACCGCCCGGCAGCCGAATGCCGGGGATTACCTGCTCGGGCAGGTCGACCGGCGCTCCACAGCGCAGGCAGATGCCCGCGGCGCCTTCGCGTGCCACCGGGCCGTCATCGGCGTCGTGCAGCGCGCCAACCGGCTCGCGCGAAGATGTGAAATCGCACTTCGGATAACGCGAGCAGCCCCAGAAGACGCTTCCCGTCCGGCGCGCTCGCCGCGCGACCAGCTGCCCCTCATTGCACTTGGGGCAGGTAACGTCGAAAGCGAGCGGCTCAGGCGGCGGTGGCCCCGTCTTCCGGATGTAGTTGCAGTCCGGATAACGCGAGCAGCCGGCAAAGGCGCCGAATCGGCCACGACGGGCGACCAGCTCGCCCTCCCCGCACTGCGGGCACTTCTCGCCCACGCCCTCGACAACCGGAGCCTCCGCCTCTTCCCCTGGCAGCGGCCGCGTCTCCTTGTGCTCCGGGTACAGCGAGCAGGCCAGGAACCGGCCGTTGCGGCCGAGGCGGATGACCATTGGATGGCCTTCCGAGCAAACCTCGTCGCTCTCCTCGGTCGTGAAGTCGCTGCGCTTCAGATCGTTGCTCTTCTGGCCGACCAGCTCGGCGAATGGACCGTAGAAAGCGCGCAGCAGGGGCACCCATTGGCGCGTGCCGTTGGCGACCTCGTCGAGGTCGTCCTCCATGCGCGCGGTGAAGTCGTAGTCCACGAATTCCCCGAAGTGCTCGACCAACAGGTCGGTAACCACTTCGCCGACGTCCTCCGGTCGCAGCCGGCGCTCGGCCACGCTGACGTAGCCGCGGTCGATGATGGTCGAGATCGTCGCGGCGTATGTCGAGGGCCGGCCGATGCCGCGCTCCTCGAGCGCCTTGATCAGGCTCGCTTCCGTGTAGCGCGGCGGTGGCTGGGTGAAGTGCTGGCTCGGTGTGACCTCGCGGACAGAGGTTATGTCGCCCTGAGCCAGTGCGGGCAAGGTCCGTTCCTGCTCCTCGGCCGAGTCGTCAGATCCTTCGGTGTACACGGCAGAAAACCCGTCGAAAATGGTCCGCGTGGCGCTCGCTCGCAGGTCATAACGGGCGGCCTTCAGATCGACCGTGGTCGTCTCCAGCTCCTTGGCCGCCATCTGGGAGGCCAGGGCGCGCTGCCAGATCAGGCGGTAGAGCTTGAGCTGGTCCGGTTCCAGCTCGGACGCCAGAGAATCCGGATCGCGGGCGAAGGATGTGGGCCTGATTGCCTCGTGGGCCTCCTGAGCGCCTTTGCTCTTCTTCTTTTCGCGGACTGGTCCGCGGTACATGTATCGCAGCCCGTAGCGCGTCGCCACGACTTCTTTCGCTTCGCGCTCGGCGATCGACGCGATGGTGGTCGAGTCTGTGCGCATGTAGGTGATGAGCCCGACCCGCCCGTCCTTGGTGTCCAGCCCTTCGTACAGGTCCTGTGCGATTCGCATCGTTCGCTTCGGGTTGAAGCTGAGCTTGCGGCTCGCCTCTTGCTGGAGCGTGGACGTCGTGAACGGCGGCGCCGGGTTGCGCCTGGACTGCCGCTGGCTGACCGAATCGACAAGTGGCCTCAGCTCGCGCAAGGCAGCCGCATGCTGCTCCGCCGTCGCCGCGTCGCCAATCTGGAGCCCTGTTTCCTCGCCTTTCTTCAGGGTCTCGCCATCGATCTTCGCCACCTCGGCGGTGAACATCTCGCCAGTGTCGGTCTCGAGGGTGACCTCGATCGTCCAGTACTCACGCGCGGTGAACGCGTTGATCTCGCGTTCGCGGTCGACGACGAGGCGGACGGCGACCGACTGCACGCGGCCGGCGGACAGTCCCGAGCGCACCTTGCGCCATAGCAGCGGGCTGAGGGTGTAGCCGACGAGGCGGTCGAGGATGCGCCGCGCCTGTTGCGCGTCGACCAGGTTGTGGTCGATGTCGCGCGGGTGCTCGAAGGCGTCGCGGATCGCGTCGGCGGTGATCTCTGAGAATGTGACTCGGCGCGCCTTGTCGGGCGCGACGCTTGCCGCCTCGGCTACGTGCCAGGCGATGGCCTCGCCCTCCCGGTCGAGGTCTGTCGCGAGGTAGACGGTCTCGGCGCCGCGCGCTTCCTTGGCAATCGCCGCGACCTGCTTCTTGCGGTCCTCGCTGATCACATATTCGGGCGCGAAGTCATGCTCCACATCGACGCCGAGCTTGTTCTTGCCTGGATTCTCGGGCAGGTCACGGACGTGGCCGTACGAGGACAGGACTTTGTATCCCGGGCCCAGATATCGCTCGATCGTGCGCGCCTTGGCAGGTGATTCGACGATCACCAGGTTCTTGGTCATCTTTTCGAGTCTACTCTCGACGCGTTCCCAGGATGGCTCTTCCGCTCTCGTGCAGGCGGGGTCACACCGAGCGTATGCGCGCCAGCAGGTCCTCGTCGGGCTCTTCGTCCATCGCCACCGGGGGTGACAGGGCAAGGGGTGCAGAGCTGTCCGAGAGGTCCTCGGACACCTCCGATTCCTCGGCCGGCGCCTCGATCAGGCGCACGACGGACATCGGAAAGACGAAGGTGGAGTGCCTGTCGTGGATGAACGACGGACGCTTGCCGTCCACGGTGCGCACGTTGGTGCAACGGATGCTCCGGTCGGTCGGAGCGGGCAGGACGTCGAGGTCGACCAGGATGGGCAGGTCGTTGATCAGATGGACGATTACGTTGGAGATCACGGGCGGATTGTGGCCGTGCGCGCGTCACCCCGCCTACGGTACGGAGGTCCCGATCTGACCACCCGGGCCAGGTCACCGCGCCAGCGGCCCAGCGGCAATGTAGGCGGGCCCAACTGAATGCGCCCAGCCGCGCATCAAGAGCATCGTCACGGCACTCGAGATGGCGCCCGGAGGCAAGCCCGTTTCGGCCACGAGCAGGTCGAGCCCCGCCGGCCCATCACACAGCCGTTGTGCGACGGCTCGCTCCGTCGGGCCGAGCATGTCCAGTGCCGGGACCCGGCCGCCCGAGCTGGGAGTTGCGGCATCGTGGGCCGGCGCCAGGAAGCCAAGATCCTCGGTCAGCTCGTCCAGGCCGACGATCAGTTGGGCGGGCGTCTCGCGAAGCAGGGCCAGCGAGCCTGCCACGGCCCAGTCACCTATTCGCCCCGGCACCGCGAAAACCGGCCGCCCCATCTCCAACGCGCGGTTGGCGGTGATCAGTGCTCCGCTTCGGCGCGGAGCTTCGATCACGATCGTCGCGTCACCCAGCGCGGCAATGATCCGGTTGCGTCGCGGATACGTGCCCTTGGTCGCGCCGACGCCCGGGTGGTGCTCACTGATCAACGCGCCACCGGAGGACAGGATCTCGTCCCGGAGGCGGGCGTGGGCGCGGAGGCCGGGCCGGTTATGGCCCGCCCCGATGACGCCGACGGTGGGCGCGTCGCGTTCGACGGCCGCGGCATGGGCCGCGCCATCTATGCCCACCGCTAGACCCGACACGACGACAGCGCCACATTCAACCAGCCGCCCACAGATCTTCGTCGCGAGAACGCGACCGGCCGGCGTTGGGCGGCGTGTCCCGACGACGGCAACCGCACGCGGCCGGCTCAGGGTCGTCCGATCGCCCAGCCCATGGATGACCGCTGGCGGAGGGTCGAGATCTCGCAGGCGGATGGGATAGTTTGCGTCCAACGACGTATATGTCCACAGGCCAACCTCGGCGATCGCGTCGAGCTTCGAGCATGGGTCGCGCGCCACGCTCTCGATCCCCTTCATCGTCGGCGCGGGGATCGGGACCCGGCCAAGGACCATTCCACGGTCGAGATTCCACCGGCTGAGCGTGCCATCCAACGCCGCAGTCAAGACTTGCTGTGCGCTGCGGAACTTGGCGATGAGCAGACCGAGGGTCGCCTCACCGACGCGATCGACCGACGCCAGACATATCCACGCCTGTCGCTCCACCGACCCAAACCTGGCCTCCAGGTCGTCGCTCACGCAGCGAGCCTGTCCTCGAGGCTGGCACCGGGGTCCCGGAGTGCACCGGCCGAGAGCACTTCCTCGTGCGTGACCTGGCCTTTACCGTTCAGGTCGGCAATCGTGCGCGCCACGCGCATGATCCGATGCACCGATCTGGCGCTGAGATGCCTGGATGCCGCCAGCTCGGCCAATGCGGCGTCGGCCGACTTCGTCAACGCGGAAGTGCGAACAACGCTCGCGCCGGTCACCTGTGCATTCGGGCGCCCACCATTCCGTTCCAGGGCCACGAGGCGGGCCGCGGCAATCCGGTCGCGCACAGAAGCGCTGTGCTCAGACGCTGGCCCGCCCAGAAGCTCGGCTACCGGCACGCGGGCCATTTCGATCTGGATGTCGAGACGGTCAAGCAGCGGTCCGCTGACGCGGCGGACGTATCTGTCGGGGTCGCCGGTCGGGCAGTGGCATTGCTTGTCAGGATCACTCGCGTATCCGCAGCGACAGGGGTTCATCGCCGCGACGAGCTGGAACCGCGCTGGATAGCGAACATGGCCGTGAGCCCGGGCGATCATCAGAACGCCTTCCTCGAGCGGCTGACGAAGGGCATCGAGCGCTGGTCGGTCGAACTCGGCCAGCTCGTCGAGGAAGAGCACGCCGCGATGCGCGAGGGTCGCTTCACCGGGCATCAAGGCTGGCCCACCGCCCACGAGCGCGGCATACGAAGCGGTGTGATGGGGCGCCCTGAACGGCCGGTCCCGACGCAGGCCGCCCTCGTGCAGCAGGCCGGCTACGCTTTCGATGACGGTCACCTCGAGTGCCTCGTCCTCAGTGAGGGGTGGGAGGAGACCGGGGATCGATCGCGCCAGCAAGGTCTTCCCAGCGCCGGGTGGCCCGACCAACAACAGGTTGTGACTGCCGGCGAGGGCTACCTCCAATGCCCATCGAGCGTGACGCTGGCCGCGGATGTCCCGCAGATCGACAGGATCGAGCGACGTCGCGATGGGCGCCGCGGCGCGGGATACCGTGGCACGCAGCCGGGGGCCCGAGAGCTCGACCGGATTGCGCCTTTCGGCTCGCTTCGCGGTTCGCCCACGGGGCCCGGCGACGAGCCTCGCTGCATCGTCGAGTCCCTCGACGCCGATCGCCTCGACGCCCGTGACCAGCCGCGCCTCCGCCTCGTTCGCGAGTGGCACAACGACCCGGCGATATCCCTGCCGCTCCAAGGTGGCAACCATGGGCAGGACTCCGGGCACAGGCTCGACGGTGCCCGAGAGCGACAGCTCGCCTAACAGTGCCCAGGCACCTCCGCCGCGACGAATCTGCCCCGACGCGACGAGGATCCCCACCGCGATGGCGAGGTCGTATGCCGCGCCACGTTTGCGCCGGTCAGCCGGCGCGAGGTTGACCGTGATTCGAGACGCGGGGTACTCGAAACCGCTGTTACGGATGGCACCGCGCACGCGTTCACGCGCCTCAGAAAGCGCCGCGTCCGGAAGGCCAACGATGTGACAGGCTGGCAGGCCCGGCGCGACGTCTATCTCGACGCGCACGAGCTCCCCGCGCAACCCGTTGATCACCGCGGTCATGAGCGTGGCCAGCATCCGGCGACGCTAGCCCGCGCCGCTTGCCTGGCCGTTAGCGCGGAATTGTCAGCGCCTTATCCGACGGCAGTCGGACG
>JBPCLD010000029.1:0-15566 GCA_051003655.1 Candidatus Limnocylindrales bacterium
CCTGACCACCGCTCTCGCCCGGCTCGAGTCTCGCTGGGGAAGCGCGGCGGTGCGACTCGCAAGCGACGTGGGATACGGGCCGGAACGGCGCGGATCCCACGATTCGCGCGCAGCAGCGCCGAAGGCGGCTGCGGAGGGAGACGTTGCGGGTCTGGGTGGCCCGCAGAGTCAGCCCGGTCCGCAAGTGGACGGTGCTCTGGCGCTGGCTTTACGTGCCCAGCCAGCGCCGGAGCTCCTGCCTACGGACGTCACGCGTCCCCCCTCGCTGCCGGACGAGATCGTGCCCACCGGTTTCCACCGGCTCGACGCGCTGCTTGGCACCGGTGGCCTGCCGCGCGGCGTGAGCGCCTCTTTCCGCGGCGCCCGCTCCAGCGGCAAAACCGCGCTTGCGCTGCACTGCCTTGCCCAGGCCCAGGCACGCGGCGAGATAGTCGCGTTCCTCGACCTGTGCCGCATCTTCGATCCGCTCGAGGCCGCTGGCCGCGGTGTGGACCTGCGCTGGCTGCTCGTCGTCCGGCCGGCTGATATCGATGAAGGCTGGGCACTGGCCGCGGCGCTCATTGCCGGGCGTCAGATCGACCTCCTGGTGGTCGATCTTCCCGTTCGGCTCCGAGCCAGCCACGAAAACTCCCTGCGCCGCCTGGCGGCACACACGCGGCGTTCGAACGTGCGCATGATCGTCCTCGAGCCAACCGGCCTGCCAGCTGCCGTCCATGGCGCGCTGGCCGAATCGGTTGCCCTGCGACTGGAGCTCGAGCAACGCGCCTGGCTGCGTGCGGGCCGCGACATCGTTGGCCGGTGCTTCTCGGTCAATGTTGCCAAGAACCGCTTTGGCCTGCCCGGCAGGGAGACGGAGATCGAGATCCGCTACCTGGCCGAGACGGAGATCGAGCCTGCGCTGGAGCGCTTCGCGACCCGCGACGTCGGTCCACCGCTTCCGATCTTCCCCGTTGTCCCCGTCCGCCGTTCTGCCTGAGGAGTCATCGACCGACCGACCGACTGATAACCACCATCACCCAGCATGCGTTTTCTCTACCTCGACTGGCCGCACCTCGCTTATCGGATCGAGGCCGCCAGCGCGCCGCTCTCTGAGCTCGTCGTCATCGGCGGCCAGCCGTGGGAGCCGGGCACGGCGCTCGATTGCAGCCCTCCGGCGAGCCGGCTTGGCGTGGTCCGCGACCAACCGCTGGGCACGGCCCACCGCCTCGTGCCCGAGGCGCAGTTCCTGCCTGCAGATCGCGAGACATACCGCCAGCGGATGGAGGCCGCGTTAGAGGCGCTGGCCCGTTTCACGCCGTCGCTCGAAGCGGAGGTTGCGCCCGACGCTCGAACTTTCGGCCAGATTCTGCTCGGCATCGAGGGCCTCCACCGGTTGTGGGGCGACGAGCAGATGCTCGCGACGCGGATGGTCGATGCCGTCCGCCCGGTGCTGCCCGATGGCCCGCGAGTAGGTATTGGCAACACCCGGTTCGGAGCGCAGGTAGCCGCGGTCATCGGCCGTGGCCGGCTCGAGGCAATCCCGGTCGGTGACGGCGCGGTGGAGGCCGCGTACCTCGCGCGGTTGCCCATCCTGTTGTTGCCTGCCGAGGACGACACTCGTGAGCGGCTGCGCGTCTTCGGCCTGACACGCATCGGCGAGTTCGCCGCGCTCGCGCGATCGGCGGTGATCGCTCGCTTCGGCGAGCACGGGGGAATGCTCCACGACCTCGCGCGTGGGATGGACGGTCGTCGTCTTCGGCCGCGTCGTCCGGTCGAACGGCTGCGCGCCGAGGCCGAGTTGGAGCCGCCGGTCGACAACGTCGAGCCGCTGCGTTTCGTGCTGCGCAACCTGTGCGGTGCCCTATGCGAGCAGCTGGCCGCGCGCGGCGCGGGTGCCACCCGGGCAATGCTGGTGCTCGACGTGGAGCATGGGCCACCGGTCCAGCTCGAGCAGACACTGCCCGAGCCGGCCGCCTCGCCAGACCTGCTCGAGCGGCTCCTGGTTGCCCGGCTGGCGGCGTCCCTGCCCGCGTCGCCGGTGATACGACTCGCGCTCGAGCTGCGCGGCGAACAGGCTGTTGCCGGTCAACAGCTCGGGCTTTTCGCGCCGCAGCTCGCCCGCGCTGCGCGTCTCGACTGGCAGCTGACCGGCCTGGCCCTGCGTTTCGGCGCAGACCGGCTCCTCCGAGCGCGGATCGGGGACCCAGAGGCGAACGTGCCCGAGGGGCGCGTCGGTTGGTCGCCGGCGACGGCCGAGCCGATGTCGAATTCGGCCGCCGACAGGGTTGTGTTGGGCGGATGACCCGCCTGACCGGCCACCACCCGCTTATCCATGTCGAGCTCGACGACGGCGGCCAGCCGTCCGTATTGCGCTGGGACGGCGGCAGCGAGGCGGTCGAGGTGTGCAACCAGTGGCGGATCGAGGAAGCCTGGTGGCGGCGCCCGGTCAGCCGCGACTACTACAAGCTCGCCGGCCAGCGTCTGCTGGCGCTGGTGTACATGGATCGCGTCGACGGCACGTGGCACCTGGAGCGCGTCTACGACTAGAGCGGAGACAGATCCAGGATGTCGGTAGAAAGAGGCTCGGCCCCGGGGGAGACCGGAGCCGAGGGAGGGAGCGGGTCGTTTCGGGACCTGGGAGAGGAGAAGCCAGGCCACGCGACCGCCGTTCTGCAAATTGGACGCGGCCTGGCCCGGGCATGTGACGGCGCCCCGCCACTCACGCAATCTGAAATGAAGCTGCGAATCAGCAGAGAACGACTGGGGCCGCAGGAGCGGCGCGCTACCTGAGAGTCGGGATACCGTCCGGCGGGATCGTCGCCGCGATGATCACCACGACCATGCCGGCCAGGACGACGAAGAGCGCGACAGCGGCGAGCATTTCAAAGATCGTCGGGCGCATCGGGACGAAGGATACGTGGGCGCCCGGTCGAGCCGCTCCGCGGTTGGTCGCTGGGGGCGTCGGCGAAGCCAGAAAGCCGCGGGTCAGACGGTCGCCGCGGAGGCTATTGCCAGTACGGCCGGCAGGCCGACCATGATGAGGGCCGTTACGACCACTGCCAGGATGAGGGCGCGGACAGATGGCACGGCGGCGTGGAAGCGGGTCATCGAGTCTATGACGGGCAGGCCGTCCGCACTGTGACGAACCAGTTGTTCGGCGGGCAGTGTGCCTGTCGACATTTGATGCTCCATATCAGTCGCGCTTCGGATGGACGGACGTTTCGCGGCTACTGGTTCGGGAGTTCGGGCGGAGCGGTAGGTAAGGGGCTCGGGGAGGGCGTGCCATAGACCTTGTCGCGCAGCCTCTGCGGCGCGAATTCGTCGCCCCACGGAAGCACCTTGAGCGGGTCGACTCGCTCGCGCACTTTGAGCGGGTAGCCGAACCGGGCCAAACCAGGGATGAGGTCCTGCCACGGGCCGTCCATGCGGATCAGTCCGTAGTGGACGTGGCAGCCGGTTGCGAAACCGGTCGCGCCTTCGAGGCCGATGAAGTCTCCAACTTTAACCTCCATCCCAGCTTCCACGTCCGCTCTTTGCAGGTGGACGTAAACGCTGCGATATCCGTTCCCATCGTCAATCACCACGACGATCGGCTGGTCGTTGACCTGGCCCAATCGTTCCAGTCGAGCGTAGATGGCGTCCGCGTCGCCCCAATAGCCGAAGTACGGATCGAAGTTGCGTCCGGCATACAGAACAGTGCCGTCGTGGGCCGCGCGGACTTTGTTGCCGCAATGAGTGGCCAGGTCAAGGCCGTCGTGGATCTCCTGGCCGTCTATAACAAGGAAGGCCCCGAAGTCGCGCGGCGCGAAGCGACTTGTGATCAGTGCGTGCCGTGCTGGCCAGATGTAACCGGTCAGCTCGGCCGGTGGAACGCTCTCGGGGAGCGACTGCTTGGCGAGCCTGTTCGCCGGAGGCGGCGAGGGGCTCAGGCCTGGCGTCGGCGGGGCATCGGTCGGTTCGCTTGTGAACGATGGGGACGGCCCTTCGTCCGTTGAGCTGGGTGTTGCGATAGGTGTGGGTGCCCCCGCGACTGCCTCATCGGCGGGCCTGTAGTTCCAGATCAGCATCGCCGACAGAACCAGGCCGATAACGGCGATCGCGGGCAGCAGGAAATAGAGCGGACGGACCCGGAGCATCGTGTGTATCAAAGCACGGCGGAGGCTGATCTGTCGGGGGGAACGAAACGCCCCGCACAAAGGCCGATTGGAGCCTGGTGTATTAGACCATGTGTTCTATTATCGGTGAGTGCCTGCTGGCTTCGTCGAGCTTCACTGCCACTCCAATTTCTCGTTCCTTGACGGTGCCTCGTCCGTAGACGACCTGGCTGAACGGGCGGCCGAGCTGGGCATGCCCGCGCTGGCGCTGACTGATCACAATGGCCTCTATGGCGCGGTCCGATTCGCGACTGCAGCCAACGAAGCCGGCCTGAGAGCCATCGTCGGAATGGAGATCGAGCTGCGCGACGCCATCGCGCCCGACCGGCAGGGATTGATCGTCCCGCTTCGCAGGCGGAAGCGCGGGGATCGAGCGGAGGCGGGTTTGTCGGCCGAGATGGGCTTGTCGGCCGAGCAGAAGCTTGATCCGATTGAGGGGAGGGCTGTCCGGCCCACCATCGAGCGCCTTCGTCCGCCGGGCCACCGCGAGCCACGGCGCGAGGACATGCGCGGCGTCCGAGCGCGCGAGCTCGGCCCGCACCTGGTGCTGATCGCGCGCGACATGACCGGTTATCGCAGCCTGTGCCGGCTGGCGAGCAACGCTCACCTGGCCGGGACCAAGGGTGCGCCGCGTTTTACGCACAAGCTGCTGGCAGAGAACACTGAGGGACTGGTTGCGCTGTCGGGCTGCCGGCATGGCGAGGTGGTGCGGAGGTTGCTGGCCGGCGATCGGGAGGGAGCGGCACAGGCAGCGCGGGCTTTGGCGCTGATGTTCGGAACCGAGGCGTTCTTCCTCGAGCTCCAGCACCACCTTCTGTCAGACGACGATTGGCTGGTCACCGAAACGGTCCGGCTGGCCACTGACGTCGGCCTGCCGATGGTCGTGACCAACGACGCGCACTACGCCCACCCTACCGGTCGAGAGCTGCAGGACGTGCTGGTCGGCATACGTCACGGCAAGCCGCTCGAGGAGAGCGCCCATCTTCGCCGGCCGAACGGCGAGTACTACCTGAAGAGCCTGGCCGAGCTGGAGGCTCTGCCCGTTGCGGCCGGGGTGCTCGGTGACGACGTCGCGCTGGCCTGGGCGGCGGGCCTGCGGGCCGCGGGGGAGCTGGCGGAGCGCTGCTCGGTCGACTTCGACTTCGAGCAGTACCGCTTCCCGGGCTTCCCGGTGCCGGTCGAGGAGACGGCGTTTTCCTATCTCGAGACGCTCTCCCACGAGGGCATGCGCCGCCGATACCACCCCTTGAAGCCTGCCGTGGTGAAGCAGCTGGCGCACGAGCTGGAGGTGATCGAGCGAACCGGCCTGGCCGAGTTCTTCCTGATCTGCTGGGACATCATGCGCTTCTGCCGCGAGCGCGGGATCCCCGCCCAGGGCCGGGGCAGCGCCGGCGACTCGATCGTGGCCTACGTGCTCGGCATCACCCGGGTCGACCCGATCCGCCACAGGCTGCTCTTCGAGCGCTTCATCAACGAGGGCCGGACCACATATCCGGACGTCGATATCGACTTCGCATCGTCGCGCCGCGAAGAGGTCATCCAGTACTGCTACGAGCGCTACGGCGCCGAGCACACGGGCATGGTCTGCAACCTCGTGACATACCGCGCGCGGTCTGCCGTGCGCGAGGTGGGCTACGCGCTTGGGTTTCCGCGGCCGCTGGTCGACCGGGTGGCAAAGGCGCTCGAGACGTATGACTCGGTCATGGTTCGGCGCGACCTCGAGGCGGAAGGGGGCTTCGCCGAGTTCTTCGCTGCGGCGAATGGCGGCGCGGGCAGTGGCGACGGCTCGGCCCAGGGCGACCTTGCGGCCGTCGAGCGCGGCTTCCTGGACCAGATGGGCCAGCTCAACGATGGCCGCGGGGTGGCGCCACTGGCACCGGTGGAGGTGATCAGGCCCGGGCGCCGCGGCTCTTCGGACGACGAGGGTGGGCCCGGCGACACCCCGGTCAGCGTCCGCTGGCTGCGTTCCGAAGGTGATCGGGCCGCAGCCAGACGCCCTGCCCTGAAATCACCTCGTGCTCCAGCACTATCGGAGAACGACGCACTGAGCAGTCCTCCGCAGACCCATCCGCAGCCGCACCCAGCCGAGAACGGTGGGGGCCACGCTCAAGATGGATCGCGGCCGCCGGCCATGCCCAGGTCGACGCTTGCTCGTGACCGGGAAGAGCGAGTTTCCTCCGATAGTGTTGTCGAGACCCCACCTGGGCATGTGGCGCGGTTAGCCGCAGATGATGCCGAAGTCCAGCGCGCGAGTGGATCGACCGTCGGGCTGACGCCGTGGGATCGGTGGCTGGAGCTGACGGCGCGCATTGACGGCTTCCCGCGCCACCTGTCCATCCACACCGGGGGGATGCTCATAACCGCGGCGCCGCTTATCGATATCGCCCCGCTGGAGCGTGCCACGATGCCGAATCGTGTCGTGGTGCAATACGACAAACGCGACATCGAGACGATAAAGCTTATCAAGCTCGACCTGCTGGGCTTGAGGATGCTCTCCGCGATCGACGACGCGCTGCGCGGCATCACCGCCGACTGCGCGGTCGTCGTCGACCTCGACCGATTGCCCGAGGACATCCCCGAGGTCTTCCGCATGATCTGCGCCGCCGACACGGTGGGCGTCTTCCAGATCGAGTCGCGCGCACAGATGCAGACGCTGCCGCGCTCGCGGCCGGAGAACCTCGATGATCTCGTGGTCGAGGTGGCGATCATCCGCCCCGGTCCGATCCAGGGCAACGCAGTCCACCCCTACCTGCGCCGACGGCAGGGCAAGGAGGAGGTGACGTACCTGCATCCGAGCCTCCAGCCGGCGCTCGAAGAGACCCTCGGCGTGATCCTCTACCAGGAGCAGGTGATGAAGATCGCCATCGACGTCGCAGGCTTCACCGCGGCCGAATCGGACGGTTTCCGCCGCGCCATGGGCACGTGGCGCTCGAGCCGCGAGATGGAGAAGCTACACGCGAAGTTCGTGGACGGTTGCGTCACCGGCAACGGGCTCACGACCGAACAGGCTGAGGAGCTCTTCCGCCAGGTCTCTGCCTTCGCCAGCTTCGGCTTCAACAAGAGCCACGCCGCCGCCTTCGCCAGGACCGCGTACGAATCGGCGTTCCTGAAGCTCTTCTACCCGGCCCAGTTCGTGGCCGGCCTCATCAACGCCCAGCCGATGGGCTTCTACCCGGTCGAGGTGCTCATCAACGACGCCAAGCGGCACGGCGTGTGCGTCCTGCCGGTGGACGTCAATCGGAGCCGCTATCGAACGGCCAGCGAGTGGGTCGGCCTGTCCACGGAACCGCTGCCCGAAGGCGCGGGTATCGAAGCGCGCCCTCCGGTGGTGAAGTCGAGCGGCTGCGTCGTGCCCGACAAGAGTGCCCGCGACCACTGGGCAGCGCCGACTGCGATCGGTTATGGCATCCGCCTCGGGCTGCACCTGGTCAAGGGCATCGGCGAGGCCGAGGGCGAGGCCCTCGACGCCGAGATCAGCACTGGCGGGCCATTCAGGTCGCTGGCCGACGTGGTGTCGCGGACGGAGCTATCTGAGGAGGTCGTCGAGCGGCTGATCCGCGCCGGCGCGTTCGACTCGTTCGATGAGCCACGGCCCAAGCTGCTCTGGCAGCTGAAGGAGGTGGCGAGCGCGACACGCCGCACTCGAACGCTCGACCTGCGCCTGCCGCCAACCACGGCGCCCGACCTGCCCCCGCCGACCGAGCTCGAACGGGTTGGCGACGCGTACGCGATCCTGTCGCTCGATGCCCGCCGGCAAGTGATCGAGCTCTTCCGTCCGGCGCTCGATCGGCTCGGCGTCTTGCGCGCCGGCGAGCTGGCCGACGCGAAGCCCGGTCGGGTCAGGATCGGTGGCCTGGTCGTCACTCGCCAGCACCCGATGACCGCTCGCGGGACCGTCTTCCTGGCGCTCGAGGACGAGACGGGCATGGTCAACGTCACGATGTGGCCGGATACCTGGGCGCGTTTCAGGCGCACGGTGCGCCGCCACGCGCTGCTCTACGTGGACGGCCGCCTGGAACGGGCGTCGGACGTGGTCAACGTCATCGCAGACCGGGTCGAGTCTCTCGCCGAGATGGCGCGGCCGGCCGGTGGCCCCTCACAGCCCAAGGGTGTGCGCCACATGGGTCACGCCGGGATGCGACGACTGAGCTGAGCCGCTGCTGGCGATCCGGGAGGTCCTAAGAGGTGGGCCGCTTCGCCACACGGCGAGCTTCGGCTCGCTCTTCACGTCGCCGCGTTCGTTCGTCGACTTCCTTGACAGCGCGACGGGCTTTGCCGCGCTCCTGGATCCCGCGCAGGAACTCGCGATACCAACCGGCCAATGCCCCCGCCAACGTTCCGTAAAGGACGCCGATGACGAGCATGTTCAGGATGACCCCAGGTGTGTCGAGCGGCACTGCCGATTCAGGGGCCGCGGGATCGAGCACAGCGGACCGGCCGACGGCCAGGATAGCAATCGACCACACTGTGGCCGCGATCAACCCGTAGATGAAGCCGATCAGGTACGAGGCGCGGGGCGCGAAGAAGCCGGCGATGAAGAACGTGAACAGCGCCGGCGGGGCGAAGAAAAACTGGATGTAGTAGCCGGCGAGACCCGCGATATCTGGCGATAGGCCCGGGAGCGCGAGGAAGATACCGAGACCGACCAACAGGAGGACCAACGGCAGGAAGAGGATCGGCCGCGAGCGGATGATCGACGGCAGATGGCGCAGGTCTTCACGGATGTTCGGTATCTTGAAGAGGGGCTTGCGCTCGGGTTCAGGCGGCGCGGTCGAGTCGACGAAGTCGGGCCCCTCCTCGCCGTCGAGGTCGTCAGCCGCGAACTGATCTTCGCGCAGGGTTGCGCGGGTGCGGCGGCGGGCTTCGGCGCGTGACGTGTTCTTCTCGCGAGCCAGGGTCGATCTCCTTCCGGACGGGGCAGCGGTGTCGCTCGATCGTAGCGCATGGGCCGCTTGGCACCGTCCTTCGCCATAGTGGATGAGCGCCGCAATGGCGAGTTAAGTGGCTGATAAGGCGTGATGAATTGCCGGTAGAGCCTGCGTCGCCAGACTCGGCCGTGGCCGTCGTCGAGTGGGTCAGCCCATGGCCGTCCGTACACCCCGCCCTGGTCCGCCCTGGTCCGCCCTGGTCCGCCCTGTGGCTGGAGATCGGCATGCTCGATGTGCGCTCCTCTCGATGGTTTCAGCCCGTGCTCGCGCTGGCGCTCACGTTTCTCGTGTCGGCTGCGGTGCGTGGCTCAATGGGGGCGCCGGTCGGCAATCGAATGCTGGCCGCGCAACCTGCTGCCGTGGTTGCCTGGCCGTCGTCTGACGGTCTGGTCGTGGCCGAGGTGGTCACGGGCGCCGGGAGTGCATCTGACGAGTACGTCGAGATCTACAACTCGAGCTCGATTGCGCGCGACCTCGGTGGTCTGGAGCTCGTCTACGTCACCGCCAGCGGATCGACGGTCACCAGGAAGCAAACCTGGACGCAGCTCCTCCTCGACGCGCATCGGTACCTCCTGATCGCGAACTCGGCCGGTAAATGGGCCACGGCCGCGGACGGACTGTATTCGGGCGGTTTTGCGGCGTCGGGCGGGGGTCTCGCCCTGCGGACGATCGGCGGATCCGTGGTGGACTCGCTCAGCTGGGGGGACGCGAGCAGCTCCTTCGTCGAGGGTGCCGCCGGACCTGCTCCGGCTGCTGGCTCAAGCCTCGAGCGCAAGCCTGGTGGCTCTTCGGGCAACGGCACTGACACGAATGACAACCTTGCCGACACTCGGATCGAAGCCAATCCCACGCCACAGGGCCTAACATCCCACCCCGTTCCGGGAGCGAGTCCGACCCTGGATCCGACCCCAACGGTCACTCCGCCGGTAACCCTGAATCCAACAGCGCCGCCCACGCCGATCCCGACGGAGTCGTGCACTCCCGAGCCGTCCCCGATCCCGACCGCAAGTCCCACGGTAGAGCCGATACCGACTTCGACGCCGACTCCGACTCCCAACCCGACCCCTACGCCTACTCCGGCGGCCACCCCGATGGCCACCGCAAGTGCCACCGAAGTGCCAACCGTGAGCCCGGCGCCCGAGGCAACTCACACCGCGGCGCCGACACCGACGATGTCTGTGGCACCGACAGCGAGTCCGGTACCGACGCCGGTACCGACGCCGACCCCGACCGCCGTCCCCACGCCGACCGCCGTCCCAACGTCGACACCGACTCCCGCGCTCGATCTTCTCGGCGTGCGTGCGTTGCCGCTCGGCACGACCGTTTCCGTCCGGGGTCGGCTTACCACTGGTGCGGGCCAGATCGACGGCGGCACTACGGCATTCATCGAGGATGGCTCCGGCGGCATCGCAATCCGCCTCCCATCTGCGAACTGGGCCCCGTTGCCGCGCGGCACGGATATCGAAGCAGCTGGCGTGCTGGAGTCCATCAGCGGCCTGCTCGTGGTGGGGATCGACAGCCCGGCCGACATTGACGCTGTCGGCTCCGGCCCGATCAGCGATCCGCTCATGGTTGCCACCGGCCTGGCCTGCGAGCCCTTCGAGGCGCGCCTCCTGACTGTCGAGGGCTGGATCACGGTTGCCGCCGTGCCAACGAACACTGGCGGCTACATGGCGACGGTCGATGACGGGACAGGTGCGCTGTCGGTGATTGCCGAGCCGGGAACGGGAGTTCTGGCTTCCGAGCTGGCACTCGGCGCCCGCGTTCGCCTGACCGGCGTTCTCGGCCAGCACGACCCGGCTGCGCTCGGTGCCGGCTATCGGCTGTACCTGCGATCGCTCGACGATGTCGTCGTGCTCGACCCACCGCCAACACCAACCCCGCCGCCGACGCCGACACCCACTCCAAGCCCGTCGCTGACCGCCACGCCGTCGCCCAGCCCGACAGCGAGCCCGTCGCCGAGCGAAGCCCCAACCTCCATCGCTGAGGCGAGGGCGCAGCCGGTCGGAAGCGAGGTGTTCGTGGACGGGATCGTGACCGTGGGCGCCGGCTGGATCCTCGGCGATTCCACGATCGCCATCCAGGACAGCAGTGGGGGCGTCTTCCTCCGCCTGGCTGAGTCGCAAATCGACCAGATCGTTCCGGGTCGAAGAATCCAGGTGCGTGGCGTGTTGGCTGACCCATTCGGAAACCTCGAGATTCGTCCGACCAGCGGAGGTGTCCAGGTTCTCGAGATGAGCGCCCAGCCAACGCCACGCTCGATGAATGTGGCCGAGCTGGGTGAGGCTACAGAGGGACTCATCGCGCGGGTGACGGCGACGATCAGGACGATCGAGTCTGGCTCGACTGGCAGCCTCACGCTGATCGTCGAGGACTCTTCGGGCGAAGGACGCGTTTTCGCCCACGCGCCGCTCGCGCTCACTCGGGACAGCTTCAATGTCGGCGACCAAATCTCTGCAATCGGGCTGGTTGGTGACCGTCTCGGCCTCTATCGACTATGGCCGCGCAACCAGTTCGACATCGCCGTGATGCCAATCGCCAGCCCGACTCCGAGCGGGACCCCCAGCCCCACGCCGACTCCCACCCGGACGCCGGGACCGACCGCCACCATCCGCCCAACCCCTTCGCCTTCGTCGACTCCATCTGGCGGACCGGGAAACGTGATCAGCATTGCCGACGCCTTGCGCGCCCAGGGTCAGACGGTCACGGTCGATGGCGTGGTCACGACCAGGCAGGGTCTGCTCGACTCAGGCGGCCAGCGCGTCGCGATGCAGGATGCGACCGGTGCGATCCTGGTGCGTCTCCCGTCGGGTGCATCGGCGCAGGTCGGCCATCGCCTGCGGGTCACGGGCGAGGTGGGCACGTACTACGGCGCGCCGCAGCTGACGGCTGAGGTCGCGACGAGATCCGGCGCGACAACGGTGCAGCCTCTGACGGTCCGCTCAGCGCCACTCGGCGAGGGATTGGAATGGCGCCTGGTGACAATCACCGGGATGGTCGAATCGCTGCATCGTGACGGCGAGGCGTGGCGTGCCGAGATCACCCTCTCGGGCGGCGGTGTCCCGGTAATGGGGCTGTCACGCAGCGGAATCGGCTCGACTGTCCTACAGGCCGGCCGTGGCGCGACGGTCACCGGGATCGTGAAGCGTGCTTATCCCACCGCCTCCGACCAACGCTTCGCAATCGTCCCGCGCGGCGCCGCCGACATCCGCCCCGGTCCGGCCGCGGGTAACGGACCTGGTGAAACAGCGACTCCCGGGTCCACGTTGGGACCTGGCGGCGTGGCCACCGCCACGTCGGCGCCGTCGGTCGTCGCGGGCGCATCCGTTGCGCCCGGTGTCGGGAGCGCGGCCGTTGCCCTGGCCGATCTGGCTGCGCACGAGGGCCAGATGGCCGTGGTGGGCGGCATAGTCACGCGGGTTGATGGCGTCCGATTGACGATCGACGACGGATCCGCCTCCGCTGTGGTGAGGCTGGTTGGACAGGCGACTGCACTCACGACGGTCGTGGCGATCGGCGACCTCTTGAACGCTCGTGGCATGGTCGAGCGAAATGCCGCAGGCGGGTTGGAGGTCGCGGTCGACGATCCATCCGCGGTGGAGCTGCTCTCGGCACAGGTCACGCTCAACACCCGCGCGCCGTCACCCTGGGCGTTGTCGTCGGGCGACGCCATACCCACCGGGGAGGGAGCCAGCACGACGTCCCCCGGCCATGCTCCGCTGGTGGCGCTGGCCATCATCGCGCTCGCAATCGCCCTTCTCTCGGCTGCGTTCCTGGCCACGCCTGCGAACCGAAAACGGCTCCGCCAAGTGCTCATCGCCGCTTCCGAATCGGCCAAGAGACGACTCGCTCAGGCTCGGTCGAGTTGACTCCACGCTCGGAACGTGCCTATGGTCACGCTCAGCCACGCTTGAATTGGCATAGCGCAGGAGGTGTTTTTGGCGATCGCGGACCGCCGAGTCGCGCTGCCGGACACCGATCGGCAGTACCACGTCGGCCTCGGGCCGGGTGAGCTGGCCGAGTACATCCTGCTGCCCGGTGACCAGGATCGGACCGCCAAGGTGGCCGAGCGCTTCGACAGCGTGGAGTTCCAGAAGCGCAACCGCGAGTTCGCCACGGCCACGGGGATGTTCAAGGGCCGGCGCGTCTCGTGCGTCTCAACCGGCATCGGCACGGACAACGTGGAGATCGTGGTCGCCGAGATTCTCGCGATCACCGAGCGCCCCACGTTCATCCGCATCGGCTCGTGCGGAGTGTTGCGCGACGACATCGGCCTCGGCGAGCTCGTGATCAGCAGCGGCGCGGTGCGCCTCGAGTCGACGACGAAGTACTTCGTCCACGAGGGATACCCGGCAGTCGCCGATTACGGCGCCGTGGCGGCGCTGGTTGAGGCGGCACACACGCTCGGACACCGTGCGCATGTCGGGATCACGGCTACGGCGCCAGGCTTCTACGGAGCACAGGGCAGGCCAATTCCACAGCTCCCGATCCGCTTTCCAGACCTTGCTGATGAGATGACTCGGCAGGGCGTGGTCAACTTTGAGATGGAAGCGTCCGCCCTGCTTGTCCTCGCCGGGTTGGCGAAATGCCGAGCAGGCGTCGTCTGCACGGCGTACGCTCAGCGTGTGAGTGGCGCCTTCGTGCAGGGCGAACAAAAAGAGCGGGCAGAATCGGCCTGCATAGAGACGGGGCTGGAGGCACTTCGCCTGCTGGCCGAAATGGATGACGCCATGCGTGCCGCGGGAGCGGTGCACTGGCGGCCCTCCCTGTGGACGCCGCAAGTGGCATCCTGAAAGGGAGTAAGGGTGGAGACGGGGCACATAGTCACGTTTCGACCAAAGTTCACGAGTGAAAAGGAGGAAAAGTGGCCGAAGCCTATTGCGTCAGGGACAAGATGAAGGTGGAGATCCAGAACCCTGAGCGGATCACCATGAAGAACGGCAAGCCCGCGACGAAGGGCACCTGCCCGAAGTGCGGCAACAGCGTCTTCCGCATCGGCGCCTGACGCCAGACAACTTCAGAGGGAGGCAAGGGGTCCCGGTGCATGCCGGGACCCCTTGTTGATTCACGGTCACGGCGGTCGCGACATTCGCGCTGTCATACGTCCCGCATATCGATGTTGCGCGGGTGGCGAAGGGCGATTGCGTCGCCGTGGCAACGGCGACACGCTCAACGGAGCGTCATTGGCGATGCCTTTGGCCCGAACGGTAACGTCCGACCTGCTTACCGTTGATATGCCGAGCAGGTGGCACAAACTCTGGCCGACAACTTGACCGATTCCAGGCCGAGCCCGTCTCATGCGCGCAAGTTGTTCCCGGATTCCGTGCTGGCGCTGGATCTGGGTGGCACCCAGCTGCGAACGGCGGTCGTATTCGGTGACGGGCGGGTCATTGCTCGAAGAGCCAGCCAAACCCCTCGCGCTGACGCCGAAGCCCTGGTCGCCGCGTGCGCCGAGCAGCTTTATCAGACGCTCGTGGATGCAGCCCAGGAAACCGCCGCCGCACGAGAGGCATTCGCCCAGCCCGTGGCTCTGGCCATCTCGGCTCCCGGTCCGCTGGATCCGTTCCGGGGCGTTCTCATCGACCCGCCCAACCTCGACCGCACGCTGTGGGGCTTCCCATTGGCGTCGCGCCTCGGGGAACGCGTCGAGCTGCCCGCGGTGATGGAGCGCGACACGCAGATCGCCGCACTGGCCGAAGGGGACTTCGGCGCCGCACGCGGCCTGACGGACTACGTCTACCTGACGATCTCGACCGGCATCGGCGGCGGCGTGGTCAGCGGCGGCCGCCTGCTGCGCGGCACCGACGGTCTGGCCAACGAGCTGGGCCACATCACGATCGATATCAATGGGCCGCTCTGCGGCTGCGGCGCACGCGGACACCTGGAAGGGATCACCTCGGGCACCGGCATCGCGCTGGCGGCACACGAAGCCGGGCTCACCTCGGCCAGTGGCGAGCTTGGGGCGCGTGAGGTTGCGCAGGCGGAGGTTGCAGGCAACTCGACGGCCGCCCGGATCATGGACCGCGCCCGCGCCGCGTTCGCGGCTGCGGCGGTGTCGATCGTCGACATCTACAACCCACAGCGCATCGTCGTCGGCGGCGGCCTTGCCATCGGCCAGGGTGATCGACTCCTCGAGCCAGCCCGCGAGGCCATCAAACGCTACGCGTTTAAACGTCAGGCCGAAAGCGTGGACGTGGTTCCGGCCCAGCTGGGCGACGACGTGGGGCTGGTCGGAGGCCTGTCGCTGGTCGCGCTTGCCCGTCTGGGCGATCATGTCGCAAGCGGACAGTCGGATCCCGGCCTTTTGGGAGCCGAGTAGGCCGCGCGCAGCAGCGGCCGAAGGCCGACTGCGGAGAAAAAGAGAATGGTCAGGCGGACAGTCGGATCCCGAGCTCTTGGGAGCCGAGTAGGCCGCGCGCAGCAGCGGCGGAAGGCCGACTGCGGAGAATAGACAACTCACCCGAACGAGAACAAATACGCCGCGCAGCGCTTACCCAGCAACACC
>JBPCLD010000030.1:0-9082 GCA_051003655.1 Candidatus Limnocylindrales bacterium
TGGCTGCTGTCGGCGGCCGTGGTGACCACGTCTTCAAACGGGACAGTGAGTGAGTTGCACGACCGAATGCCGGCGATCCTGACCGACGACGAGTGGCCGCTCTGGCTTGACCCGATGATTGCGGACGCTGGGCTGTTGAGGGACCTGCTGCACCCGGCGGACGACGCGCTGCTCCAGCTCGACGCTGCCTCGCCGATGGTCAACGACGCCAACAATGAAGGGCCGGAACTGCTGACGAAGCCTCCGGAGACCGATTTGGCGCTGACGCTCTTCGGCTAGAGGCCGCGGATGAAGATTCCCGCAAGCATCACGATCGTGGCCGCCACATAGGCAATCACGCCGATCGTCACTCCACTGATACCGGCCACGGCCGGGATGAGGCCGAGGAATGTCCCCGCGATGCCGACGACGACGAGCAACACGGCGACCAGGATGGTGACGCCGCGTGGCGCCTGCTGGCGCACGGCCCTCAGAGTCCCCTGACCAGGGAGCCGACGATGAGGAGTAGCGGCGACGCTGCCAGGAGCGCCCAGGCAAAGAAGCGTTCGGTCATCAGCGACACGACCTGGCGCTGAAGGTCACCGGGCAGGATGCCACGGACGAGCTCGACCGCCGAGCCCTGGTAGAAAACAAGCGCGAGGCCGACGACCAGCAGAATGACGGACAGGACGACGGTGGCCATCTTCGGCCGGTTGGGTTGCACGTCGGGGAGTATACGTGGGCACGGATCGGCGGATCTTTAGGTCGGTGGCCCATCCGCTTCGTGCTGCCAGGGGACCCACTCGGTGCCGTCCCACCAACGGTGCCACAAGCGACCGTCGCGGCCGGGCGCGTACACATCGATCCTGTCCGATCCCCAGCTCGACGCGGCAGGCTGTCCAGTCAGCTCGCCGCCCATGCTCGTCCACTCGTGCCAGTACGAACGGTCCCAATAGCGATTCCATAGCTGCCCATCGGGGAAGATCGCGAAGACTTCCATCTCGTTCTCGGCCCACGCGGTGACAGTCGGGGCGGAGGCCAGCGTTCCGCCCAACGACTCGTCGGCCGACCAGGCGGCGCCGTCCCACCAACGGTGCATCAACGCTCGATCCGCTCCGACCCAGAACAGGTCGATGCGGTCGGGGCCCCACGAAACGGCGACCAGGCCTTCCACGAGCCATATTGTGCAGCCGTTCGGGGCTGCAGCGGCTCAGTAAACTCGAATCGCTTTGAGCACCAAGCGCCACTCGATGTCCGCCCGCCTGCGCTACGCGTTCGACAACTACATGTCGCGCGGAACCATCGCGCTGATCGGTGGCCTCTTCGTGCTGTCGTTGCTGGTCGTTGTCGCGGTTTCGGTCGCGGTGCTCATCTCGGGAACGCTGCGCGCGAGCGCCGCTACCGAGGGCATAGATACCGCCGAGCTCCTCTGGCGCAGCCTCCTCCGAACCCTGGACGCGGGCACCATGGGCGCCGACACGGGCAGCGTCCCCTTCGTTCTGGCGATGCTGACCGTGACTCTTGGCGGCATCTTCATCGTGGCCACGCTTATCGGCGTGATCAGCACCGGCATCCAGGGCAAGATCGACGAGCTGCGCAAAGGCCGCTCGATAGTCCTCGAGGACAACCACACGGTCATCCTGGGCTGGTCACCGCAGGTGTTCGACATCATTGGCGAGCTCGTCCTGGCCAACGCCAGCAAACGGAATCAACGGATCGTGGTGCTGGCCGATCGCGACAAGGTGCAGATGGAGACCGAGATCCACAGGCGTCTGCCCGACACCCTGACGACTCGCGTCGTGTGCCGGAGCGGAAGCCCGATCGATCTCGACGACCTGGCCCTGGCCAGCCTGCAGACCTCGCGATCGATCATCGTGCTCTCGCCCGAGGCCGAGGATCCCGACACCGACGTCATTAAGACGCTGCTGGCCATCACCAACGATCCGTCGCGCCGCCCCGAGCCGTACCACGTCGTGACCGAGATCCGTAACCAACGCAATGTCGAGGTGGCACGGCTGGCAAGTCGCGGTGAGGGACAGCTGGTGCTAGGGGGCGAGATCATCGGTCGCATCGCGGCACAGACGTGCCGCCAACCGGGTCTGTCGATCGTTTACATGGAGCTGCTCGATTTCGGCGGCGACGAGATCTACTTCTCCGAGCAACCCGCGCTCGTCGGCCGCCAGTTCGGGGAGGCGCTGTCGGCCTACAGGACCTCGAGCCTGATCGGAATCGTCGCCGTCGGTGAGCAGCCGCACCTGAACCCACCGATGGAGCGGGTAATCGCGGCCGGCGATCGGCTCATCTTCATCGCCGAGGATGACGACCGGATCCTGCGCACGGATCCTCCCGCGACGTCGACGATCGACGAGTGGATAGTTGCCGGTACGGACGCCCCGGCAGGCCCTGAGCGCACGCTGGTACTGGGCTGGAACTCGCGCACTCCCCAACTCCTGATCGAGCTCGATCGTTACGTGAGCGAGGGATCGCAGGTTCTCGTCATCGCCGAGGGGGTCGGAGTCGGTGACCAGGTCGAGGCCGTGGGTCGGCGTCTTCATCGGCTGGAGCTCAGCTTCAGAGCGGCCGAGACAACCGACCGAGCGATGCTCAACTCGGTCACCGCTGAGGGCTACCAACACGTCGTGGTTATGTCGTACTCCGACATGCTCGACGAACAGCGTGCCGACGCGCGCACCCTCGTCACGCTGCTCCACCTCCGCGACATCGAGGCGCAACGCGGCGAGAGCTTCACGATCGTGAGCGAGATGCTCGATGTCCGTAACCGCGCCCTGGCTCACGTCACCCGCGCCGACGACTTCATCGTCAGCGGCAAGCTGGTTTCGTTGACCATGTCGCAGCTCGCGGAGAATCCCGGGCTGCGCGCCGTGTTCGACGATCTCTTCGATAAGGAAGGGTCGGAGGTCTACCTGAAATCAGCCGGTGACTACGTCCGATTGGGCGAACCGCTCGACTTCTACACGGTCATCGAGTCGGCGCGCCGCCGCGGCCAGGTGGCGTTCGGGTACCGGGTGCTCGCCGAGGCCGACCAACCGGGCAGGTCCTACGGCGTCGTGATCAATCCCGACAAGGCACAGGCGGTGACCTTCACGGACGAGGACAAGATCATCGTGCTCGCCGAGGGCTGACGCCCGGACATCCCTCGGGTTTGGCGGCCAGCCATGTTCGATATCGCCTGCATCATTAGCCCGGCGCAGTCGGATCCGATTGTGGACTCGGTCGACTGGAGTGCGTGCCGCTATCGCCGCGAATAGCGCCTCCATCGCTAAATCGGTTAGGACTGATCGATAGCCGGGCCGCCGTGGCGATGTCTCGGGTCGCTATGCGCAGGCAACACGCTGGCGTAAGGATGGGGCGATAGCGCCGCGACTGGGACGTTCCGACATGGGTTAAGACCGGCCGGTCAGAAAATAGGTCGGCATGGGGCCCTTGCCTTTGACCTCGATCGTGCCGTGTTCCTCGAACTCGAACTTGTCACGTAAACGCGCGTAAACGGCCAGCGACGCGAGGATCCGACCGGGCGCGCTCAGCGCCTCCATTCGACTACAGACGTTGACGGTGTCGCCCCAAACGTCGTAGATCGTGCGCTTCGTACCGATCACGCCGGCCACCACAGAACCGCAGCTCATGCCGATGCGGCAGCGGACGGGATGGGCCAGGCGTGGCTGCAATTCCTCGATTGCGGCAGCCATCTCGAGCGCCATGTCGGCTGTCCGCTCAGCGTGGTCGTCACTGGCGACTGGAACCCCGCCAATGACCATGTATGCGTCGCCGATGGTCTTGATCTTCTCCAGCCCGTGACGATCGACGAGCACGTCCAGCACGCTGAAGATCTCGTTCAGCAGTGCCACGAGCTCTTCCGCCGCAAGCTCGCTGGAGATTTGGGTGAAGCCAACGATGTCGGCAATGAGCAGCGTGGCGTCGTCGAAGCGGTCGGCAATGACGCCTTCGTTTATGCGAAGGCGGTCAGCGATCGGCGGCGGCAGGATGTTCAACAGCAGTCGCTCCGTCTCCTCCTTGGCCTTGGCGACCTGACGGGCGGCAGTCACGTCGGTGCCGTAGATGTTGATGAAGTCGAACTCGGCGATGAGCACCGGGAGCAGCTCGAAGACAAGCTCGCCTGCGGGGCACTCGATTGGCGTGAGCGTGCCGTGAGCAAGCGAGGCCAGCAAGCGATCCCGCAGCTCGACTGGGAGGAGCTGTCCGACTCGCAGTCCCAGCGCCGCAACGATGGGCTCGCTCGCGTCGTTGACGTAGATCAGCTCGCCGTCGCTCCGCATGCGCAGGACAGGGTTCGGATTTTGGCCCGGGAACTTGGCGACCACCTTCTCCGCGGTGATATCGGTGCCATAGACATTCGTGAAACCGAAATCGGGCACTAACACCGGAAGCAGCGCGTAGGTGCGGATGCCATCGACTACCTCGACCCGCTCCCCTGGATTGAGGGCCGCCGCCCGAAGACGCTCGAGGTAGGCAGGTGCGATTGCGTCGCCGACCTGGGCGCCGAGCGCGCGACGGACGGGTTCGCTCGAAGTGTTGGCGTATGTCAGATGGCCGTCGTCCGAGATTCGCAAAACGGGGTTCGGGTTCTGATCTGGGAAGCGGTTTATCGCCTGGACTTGCCTCTCGAGCAGCTCGTACTGCTCCGGCAGATCATTTGCGCCATCCCCAGACGGGCTCATCAGGCTCTCAGTTTAGTGTGCCCTTTGTGGCGGCCAACGCGTAGCATCGGCGCGAGATGGCGGTCTCGGTCGAGCGCTCCACGATGCTGGCATTCCTCGGAATCGTCGTCCTCGGCGGCGTAAACGGGACGGCTATACGGATTGGCAGCGAGGAGCTCGCGCCATTCTGGGCGGCGAGTCTGCGTTTCGCGCTCGCCGGCGTGATCTTTCTCGGGATCGTCGCCGTTCGGCGCGTGCCGTTCCCGCGCGGGTGGGCGCTGGTCGGCAGCCTGCTCTACGGATTGCTCGGGCTCGGTGTCCCGTTCGCCCTCGTGTACTGGGCGCTGGCCACCGTACCGGCCGGGATTGCCCAGGTGGTGCTGGCGCTGGTGCCACTGCTGACGCTGCTCCTGGCGGTGGCGGTCGGGATCGAGCACTTCCGCATACAAGGCGTGGTGGGCGCGCTGATCACTATCGGCGGCGCGGTGGTCGTTTTCAGCGAGCGACTGGGGTCAGCCGTACGCCTCGAGTCGTTGTTGGCATTGCTCGGCGCAGCTTCCGCGATGGCGCTGGGCAACGTCGTGATCAAGCGGTTTCCGCACAGCCACCCACTGAGCAACAACACCGTTGCCATGGGCGTGGGAGCGCTGATGCTGTTTGGCTTGGCGCTGATTGCCAGCGAATCGCTCGCTTTGCCCGCCCGCGTATCGACGCTGCTGGGCCTTGCATACCTGGTGGTGGTCGGATCGGTGGTGGTCTTCACGCTGTACCTGGTGGTCATCGACCGCTGGACGGCCTCGGCGACGAGCTACTCGCTGCTGCTGATGCCTCTAGTGGCGATCGTGGTCGCTGCCGCCCTGCTTGGTGAGCCGATCACTGCAGCACTCATCGTCGGCGGCGCACTGGTGCTGGCAGGCGTTTACGTCGGGGCCTTCTCACCCTCACTCAGGCGACCGTTGCCAGCATTGTTCGGACGCCAGGTTCCAGCGACCGCGACGGCGACCTCTGGCCCGCCGACGCTCCAGACGCCGAACTGCCCCTGAGGCGCCGCGGAGCGTCTAGACTCAGTCGGTGATCGAATCCCTACCCGTTGCACCGCCCCTTCCCAGAGGCCTCGACACGCCCGCCCTGGTCATCGATCTCGCCATCGTCGAGCGCAACGCATGGCGGATGGCGGAAGCTGTCGGCGCGCGCGGAATCTCATTGCGTCCGCACGTGAAGACGCATAAGAGCGTGGCGCTGGCGCGGATCCAGATCGAGGCCGGTGCCGCGGGCATCACAGTGGGTACCCTGGGCGAAGCGGAGGTGATGGCCGAGGGTGGCATCGAGGACATCCTGCTCGCCTATCCCCTGTGGGCCGACGAACAGAAGGGCGCCCGATTGAAGGCGCTCCACCAACGCGACGGCCTGAAATTTGCCGTGGGCGTGGATTCGATCGTCGGCGGTGAGCGTCTCGCGCAGGCTGTGGCAGGCTCGTCGAAGCCGCTCCGCGTTTTGATCGAGCTCGACCCGCAGTACCACCGCACCGGCGTGGACCCGGCGGCAGCCGGCGAATTGGCGGCGAAGCTGCGTGGCATGGGCCTCGAAGTGGTCGGCGTGTTCACCCACGGCGGCCACGTATACAGCGGGCGCGATGCGGTTTCCGGCGCGGCGGCGGATGAGGTCGGGGCAATCGCCGCAGCGGCTGAGTCGATGCGGGCCGCTGGGATCGAGCCGCAGATCCTGAGCGCCGGCTCGACACCTACTGCGTTGAGCTCGGCGACCGAGCCGGTGAATGAGGTGCGCCCGGGGACCTACCTGATCAACGACCGCATCCAGGTGCACATGGGCAGTTGCCCTGTGGATGGCGTGGCGATCGCAGTGGCAGCCACTGTTGTCAGTGACTCGGTGCCGGACAAGTTCGTCATCAACGCCGGCGCAAAGTCGCTGACCAAGGACCTGCCTCCGTACCTGAGCGGCCATGGATTCCTGCCCGACTATCCCGATGGGGTGCTCGAGCGGGTGAGCGACTACCACGGAGAGGTTCGACTGCCCGTTGGCGCCGTCGCGCCTCGCATCGGCGATGTGGTGGCAGTCATCCCGAACCACGTATGTCCGGTCATCGACCTGTTCGACAGCTTCGTGGCCACGCGGAGTGGCGAAGTCGTCGGGCGCTGGCAAGTCGACGCCCGCGGCAGAAGCGGCTGACCAGCCGGTCGTCAGGGAGGCCGATGGCGCTCGCACACGCAGGAGATACGTTCAGCAACCCGGTCTATGCCAGATACTTCGCCGACCCCTTCGTCCTGCGCCACGGCGACGATTACTACGCGTACGGCACGAGCACGGTCACGGACGATCACGGAGCGTTCGAGATCCTGCAATCCACCGATCTGGTGCACTGGACCTCACTGGGCACAGCAATGGCGGCTGTTGACGGACTCCTTGCCCGCGATCACTGGGCGCCCGAGGTCGCGGAACACGAGGGCACGTTCTACATGTACTTCTCGGCGGGCGTCGAGGATCGAGGGCACCAGCTGCGCGTAGCGGTCGCCGACCGGCCGGAGGGACCGTTTCGTTACAACGGCCGGATCCTCACGCCCGGTGAGCCTTTCGCGATCGATGCCAGCCCCTTTCGAGACGACGACGGGCAGCGGTACCTCTACTACGCCCGCGACCTTCTCGAGGGCGAGCGAGTAGGGACGTCATTGGTTGTCGACCGTCTCATCGACATGCAAACGCTCGCTGGTGAGCCTCAGCCGGTCCTCCGTCCCAGCGCGGATTGGCAGATATTCCTTCGACAGCGACTCATGTACGGCAACATGTACGACTGGCACACCCTCGAGGGACCGTTCGTGGTCAAACGGCAGGGCCGTTATTGGTGCTTCTACTCGGGCGGCGCCTGGATCGGAGCCGGCTATGGAGTGTCCTATGCCGTCGCCGACTCACCGCTTGGTCCGTTCAGCGAACCCGCTGGCGACAAACCGCTCCTCCTCCGCTCGCTGCCCGGCGAGCTAGAAGGACCCGGCCACAACTCGCTGGTCGTGGCGCCGAACGGCGAGGATTACGTCGTCTACCACGGCTGGGACGCCGAGCACACAGCGCGCCGGATGTGCATCGATCGATTGGAGTGGACGGAGGCTGGGCCACGCACCTCCGGTCCCACAGTCGCTCCTCAACCCGTTCCGCGCGGCCGCTCCGATTAGCCCGACTCGACTCCTAAGGGAGGCCGACACCGCACGCGCATATAAGCGCGATGATTCCCCTCGATTATCTTTCAGCGTGGTAGCGCCCGCAGGCGCCAGTGCCCAGGTCGACGCTCTCGATTCGATTCGGCAAACCTGGCCCTAGTTGTCACAGGAACCGATCACGCGGCTGGCAAGGGCCGCGTCGCTCGTTCAGAGCGGGCCCGGCCCGCTCATGTCCGAAGCCGACATTCCGTCTCGTGTTGCTCTCGTGCTGCACGGCACGCTCGCAGTTATCTGGAACGCAGCCGGCAATCGGTGGTCGAAGTATCTCGCCCGCGGAGCGCTAAGCACACCGATCTCCGGAGCGAAATCGAGCCCGAGCTACTCCACCAGCTCGGGCAGCCAGAAGCCGAACTCGGCTCCGCCCGCGGGTCGCGAAGCGGCCCATACGCGGCCACCCATCGAGCTGATCAGTTCGCGGCAGACGAACAGCCCGATACCCGCGCCCGACGTCTGGCGCAACACATCCGGGGAGCGATAGAACAGTTCGAATAGTTGGTCCGGCTGCTGATCACCAAGCCCAGGGCCGGAGTCAAGCACGCGCACCTCCACGCCACCGTCCGCGGACTCGGCCTGAACCTGCACCTGCGTTCCGGCGGGGCTGTACTTGGCGGCGTTGTTTAGATAGTTGCGCAACACCTGCTCAACGTACAGATCCTCGCCGGTGACGAGCGGCAGCTGCGCGGGCATGTTGATAGTGAACTTGTGGTCGACGACGCGATTGCACTCACTGTTGACCGAGCGTTCGATCAGCCGCGCGATCTGGATCGGCTCTCGGCCGATCTCGAGCCGCCGACCCTCGACCCTGGTGATGATCAGCAGGTCCTCGGTCAGCCGATGCAGTCGGTTAGCTTCGTCGACGATATCGGCCAGGTGCTGGGATACGACTTCCGGCGCCATCGCCGTGTGGCGTTGCTCGAGCACGTGGCTCATGCCGTAGATGGTCGTGATCGGCGTTCTCAGCTCGTGGCTGAGGACGCCCATGAAAGCGTCTCGATAGCGCCGATCGAGGGTTTCCTGTTCGTGCCGCGTGGCCAGTTGGTCGGCCAACTGCTGGCTCGCCGCGCGCTCGAGCTCGAGGGCCTTGGTCGCGCTCAGGAGGTCGGTCTCCCAGCGCGAGCGGGCCTGGAAACGAACAACGACGACGTGGTAAAGGATATCTGGGCCGCTGTCGTCCCTGAGCGCATTGAGCAGCACCGGCAC
>JBPCLD010000031.1:0-5666 GCA_051003655.1 Candidatus Limnocylindrales bacterium
GGCGAGAAGACCGTGAACGTGAGCGTCGCTTCGTCAACCCTCAGCCGCCGATAGCGCCCGCCGGTGATGCGCTCGATATCGCGTGCCATGCGCTGCTCCAGGAAGCGTGCGGCCTTCTTCATCGTCGCCTGTTCAGCGCCGTTGAGGGTGGTCAGCACGTCCTCGTAGATACGCAGGCGCCGCTCGGCAGATGAGAGCGACTCCTCCGCGGCCTCCAGCATCTCGGCGTCAGCCGCGACCTTTTCGGCGTCGACCTCGTTGGCCATGACCCGTGCGTCTGCCTGTGCCTCGGCCTGAAGGGCCGCCTCGCGGGCAGGCGTCAGGCGCTGCACGGCCACTTTGAACGCGGCGAGGTGTGTGTCCGGCTGTCGGCCAAGATCGCCCATGCCCGCCAGCGCGTGGCGGCATTCGTCGGCCTCAGCCGCAGCCTTGTCGCGCAGGATGGCCACGTCTTCGCTCACGGGATCCTCGCCGAGCAGGCCGCGGTACTCAGCCTTGCGTGTACCGATGACCGAATGGTGCTCCGTCTCGGCCGCGAGCGTCGCTTCGGCAGTCGACAGGCTGGACATCCGGAGCGAGGCGAGGGCCTCAGCGCACTCCTGTTCGGATTGCCGAACGCGTTCTGCGAGATCCGTACGACCTGCGAGGCGACGGGCGATCTCGGACTCGCGCATCTCGTTCTGCATGCGAACGTCGTTGACCCGGCGACGGAGGCCGAGGGAACGCCAGATCGCAAAAACTCCGACGACGCCGAGGACGACAGCCAATGCCGCCCCCAACACAGTTGAGCCCGCAACGACGCCGACTACGGCGGCCACCACAGCTGCCACGAGCAATCCTGCGCCGACTGCCGCCCATGGGCGCCAACGGGGCACGACGACGGAAACGTCATAGCTGGAGAGGTCGGGCTCCGCGGAGAGCTCGGCGCGCTGCTCAGAAAGGGTGAACTCGAGGTTGCGCAGCTTCTCGACCGCCGACCGCAGCGTCGGAAGCGGGATCGCGGTCGGGTGAGTTGCCTCCAGCCGAGCTATCTCGTCGCGCAGCTCGGTGGCCCGCTTGAAGAGCGTGTAGCGTCGCGCGGCGTCGGTCGACTTCGCGTGGAGCGAGGCTGCATGTTCCGCCTTCGCCACGCCCTCGCGCTGCTCGGCCAGCTGCGCGTCCAGGTCCGCGCGCGAGGCGCGCGTCTCGGACAGGATCCGCCGGTCCCGTTCGAGGTCGGAAAGCGCGGCCTCGCCCTCCTTGACCTGCGCGCGCAGCTGATCGGCCTCCGAACGCAGCACCTTCAGGTAGCCCGGGTTCTTGGCCCCTTCGGTCCTGTACCGACGGATGGCTTCCTCGAGCTTGCGTCGCGCAGCGTGCGTCCCTCTGTCGGCGCCGCTCATCGATTGCTGGAGTCGGTCGCGAAGCGTGCTCTCGTCCAGGGTCAGGCCGCCCAGCTCCTGGTGATGGACGCTCGCGGTTGCGCGGAAGAACTTCTCCGAGGGTAGCCCGGTCAGCCGCGCGACCTGCGCCTCGACCGCGGCCGGGTCGGTCAGGGCTTCGTCGCCCATGCGCAGCTCCACAGTGCCGCGCTGTCCGGCGAACGTCTTACGCAGCGTCCCCGGCGTGCCGTCATCCTCGAAGTCGAGCTCGATCTGCGGATCGGCTTCGGAGTCACTCCACGGGCGCGCCTCGTCGAGATCCTGTGAGGATGATGTTGGCCGCCTGAAGAGAGCCATCTCGAGCGCCCGCTGGATGGTTGTCTTGCCGGCTTCGTTCGGTCCGCGGACGACATTCAGTCCGGGCACGAGCTCGATCTCCAGCGCGGCGTGGCGCTTGAAGTTGTCCAAGCGCAGGCGAGTGATGTTCATGGCTAGGCCAAAGTCACCCGCTGCGGATCGTCGAGCAGCAGGATGCCGAGTCGGAGCGCCTCGCGAAGCTCCGCTGCGCGCTCGGAGTCGCCACGGCTTTCGTGGTCGACGATGCGGGTGCCGAATTCACGCGCGAATGCGCCGAGGATCGTGTCCGGCGGAGCCAGCGGCGACTCTGGCAGGGACGCGATCGAGGAATCCCGCACTCGGAGTCGTAGAAAGGCGCCCTGCAGCTGGCGCTCCAGCTCGTCGACGTTCAGGTCAAGCCCATCGGACTTCACTCCGACGACTCGAACATCGAGGACCCGATCTGGGTCGGCGCGCTCCCGAAGCGTCTTCTCGAGCCCACCCTGTGAGGCGATCGCTGCCGCGTCAAGCTCGATCTTCTCGAACCTGGTGCGCCCGACGGGCTTGGGCTCCACTTTCACCACGTGCTTGCCGTTGCGCTGCTCGAGCTCGACGAGCAGGACCTGGCCGGCGCCGTCCTGATCGAGCGCAACCGGCTCTGGCGCGCCCGAGTAAGCCCATGTCGTGGCCCCGGCCCGGCCCTCGCGGAACGAGTGCCAGTGGCCGAGTGCGAGGTAATCGAGCCCGCTCGCGGCAACCTCCGGATCGGTGAATATCACCTCGTCCAGGTCGAACTTGCCCGGAACGGCCAATGAGCCGTGGATCATGCCCACCTGCCAGGCGAGAGGCTTGTCCGTCTGCGCGGCGGGAAACCCGGCGAGTGGGCTCTGCGGCGCTCTCTTGGTTGCAAAAACGACCCCGTGGACGGTCAGGTCGAGGTTCGCGAAATCGACCCGCGGCCGGCTATCGGTGAGCACGGTGACCCTGTCCGAATCGGGTGGCGCGCCACTCATCGCCGCAAGGTCAAACGCCCGGTAGATCGAGCTCGGCTCGTAGCTGTCGTGGGTGCCCGGGATTATCACCACCGGGATGTGTCGGTCCACAAGGCGGGCAAGCTCGGTGGCTGCGCGCTCCACGGACCGCCGCGGTTGCCCGTTCGAATCGAACAGGTCGCCGCAGATCAACACGAGGTCGACGTTCTCCGCGATGGCCAGCTCGATCGCGCGACGGAACGCCGCGAACTGCCGCTCGCGTTGTGCGGCGGCGGCGGGTCCAAGGTCGTCGTGGCGGGCGCCAAGGTGGACGTCGGCCATGTGCAGGAGCCGTGGCATTTGCGGGTTGAAGTCCCTTCCCTCTTCGTGCGCGTAGGTCGGCACGTAAGTGTTGCTCGCGCGCGACACCAATTCTGACAGTCGGGCAGGGCCGCGATACATAGGACGGAAGCACTACCGGGGCGTCGTTCCCGGCGGTGCTGGAGCGGTCCGATAACGACAGGTGCTAACCTTCGACGCGTTACCGGTGCGCCCCAGTTTCAGGGACCTCGGCAGAGCACCTGGGTTCGCGCGGCGCCCGGCTTCATCCGACGCCAAAGCGCTACGGCCTTGGGCAATGCCGTACCCCCGCGGGGCACGCTTGGTGACTCGCACAAGTTTTTGACTGCCCAGGGGAGGTCACAGTCGGTGTCTTATACAGATCGATCAGTTGCGTGCGCGGACTGTGGCGTGGAGTTCATCCATTCCGCGGCCGACCAGGAGTTCTACGCGCAGAAGGGATTTGCGTCCGATCCCAAGCGCTGTCCGAGCTGTCGCGCCTCACGCCGCCAAATGCGTGAATCGACCGGCTACGACGTGCGCGAGATCGGCGGCCCGCGCGGATACGAGCGAGGCGACTACCGCCCGGTCCGTGAGTACTTCGCGGTCATCTGCTCCAAGTGTGGCAACGCGGCGCAGGTGCCATTCAAGCCGCGGCAGGACAAGCCCGTCTACTGCTCCGACTGCTTCAGGGACGTTCAGGCCTCCTGATCGCCCACCGGCGTGCTGGCGAGGGCGGGCCCGGGTTTAGACTTTCGGCGAGTGCTGGCGCGCCTGGCCGAGCCGGGCTTAAGGAGACGATGTCCCGATGACAGACACGATCGAGCGGCCGCGGCTGAAGGTCACGTACGCGACGCTGCGAGCCGACAACGAGGAGTTGCACGAGCAGTTCGAGGTTGGCGCAGAGAAGGCCCGCTCCCACCTCGGCCAGCATCACCCGAACTACATCAACGGCCAGCCCCGGCATGGCGACGGTGAGTTCGAAGACCGATCGCCGATCGACGAGACGAACGTTCTAGGCTGGTTCGCGAAGGGAACTAGACAGGATGCCAAGGACGCGGTCGCTGCCGCGAAAGCGGCCGCCCCCGGTTGGGCGCGCACGCCGTGGCGCGAGCGAGTAGCAACCATGCGCCGCGCAGCTGATCTGATCAGCGAACGCCAGATGGAGTACGCGGCGCTGATGTCCCTCGAGGTGGGCAAGAACCGCCTCGAGTCCCTGGGCGACGTCGAGGAGACGGCCGACCTCATCCGCTACTACTGCGACAGCATGGAGCAGCACGACGGGTTCGACGTGCCCATGGGCAACCTGGGCGACGAGACCGTCCATACCCGCTCGGTGCTCAAGCCACACGGCGTGTTCGCTGTGATCAGCCCTTTCAACTTCCCGATGGCGCTTGCCGGCGGGCCCGCAGGAGGAGCGCTCGTGGCGGGCAACACGGTCGTGTTCAAGCCATCGAGCGATGCCCCGCTGATGGGCTTGAAGATGTACGAGGTCCTGCGCGACGCCGGCCTCCCAGATGGCGTCTTCAACTACGTCGCCGGGCCGGGCGAGACGGTCGGTGCGGAGCTCCAGGAGAGCCTCGATATCGACGGCATCGTCTTCACGGGATCCTTCGAGGTCGGCTTCGATCTATACAAGTCCTTTGCGCGCGACTATCCGAGGCCGGTCATCGTGGAGATGGGTGGCAAGAATCCGGCGATCGTCAGCCGCAACGCCGACCTCGAGGAGGCCGCGGAGGGTGTCATGCGCGCGGCGTTCGGCTTCGGCGGCCAGAAGTGCTCGGCCAATAGCCGGGTCTACGTCGAGCGATCGGTGCACGACGAGTTCGTCCGCCTGCTCACTGAGAAGACCGAGCAGATCCAGATCGGCGACCCGATGCAACGTCAGCACTGGCTGGGGCCGGTCATCAACCAGCGTGCAGTCGCACGTTACGAAGACGCCGTCGCCGAGGCGCGGCTTGACGGGACCATCGCCACCGGCGGGGAGCGCCTCCTCGATGGCGACTACGAGCACGGATGGTTCGTTCGGCCCACGGTGGCGACCGGCCTGCCAGCCAACCACCGCCTGTTCCGCGAGGAGCTGTTCGTTCCCTTCGTGGCCGTCGCGCCGGTCGACTCGATCGATGAGGCGCTCACGCTGGCCAACGACAACGTCTACGGGCTGACGGCGGGCTTCTTCAGCGAGGACAAGACCGAGGTTCAGCGCTTCCTCGACACGATCGAGGCCGGCGTCGTCTACGTGAACCGGCGTGCCGGCGCGACGACCGGCGCGTGGCCGGGCATTCAGCCCTTCGGAGGCTGGAAGGCGTCAGGCTCGACAGGCAAGGCCGGTGGCGGCCTGTACTACGTGGAGCAGTTCATGCGCGAGCAGTCGCAGACCGTCGTCGACTAGACACGACGCACCCCGCATGAGATAGCGGCCGCCGCTCATGAAACGCGGCGTGCTGGTCATCCTCTTAAGCGTCGTCGTTGCGTGCGCCTCAGCGACGACCGCCAGCCCGTCTGCTGTAGGGCCGCCGACCGCAGTGCAGCCCACCTCCGCGCCGGCAACGACACCGAGCCCGACGACGCCAACGGCGACAACAGAACCCTCTCAGGCCGCGACGCCGAGCCCGTCTCAAGCCGCCACACCCAGGGTGCCAGCGGCCACGCCGACCCC
>JBPCLD010000032.1:0-7090 GCA_051003655.1 Candidatus Limnocylindrales bacterium
AGCTCGCGCACGGCTGAGGACATCATCTACTCCGAGGAGCTCGAGCTGCTGAATGGCCGTGGTGACGGCCTGCGTGTCGTCCATACACTTACCCGATCGCAGCCGGCCGGTTGGACGGGCTACTCTCGGCGGATAGATATGAGCATGGTCGCCGAGGTGCTCGAGGGAACCGGGCGAGTGGCCCAGGCGTTCGTCTGCGGCCCGACGCCATTGGTCGAAAGCGTCGCCGAGAGCCTCGTGAACATTGGCCTGGCGCCGAGCCAGGTCCGCACCGAGCGCTTCGGTCCGACAGGAGTCTAGTTATGACCGACGAGTCGACCGACTATGAGGGCGCCGATCCGCTGACCCTCGATGCCAATGCCTGCGCTGGCCTGCTGATGGGGGTCTTCGGAACCGAGATGACGGCTGCGGCCAGCCGTTGCACGCATTGCGGAAACCGGGCGCAGGTCGGAAGCCTGCGCGCCTACATTCACGCTCCGGGCGTAGTCCTCCGCTGCAGCACCTGCACCGAGGTTGTGTTGCGCGTCATGCGCAGGGTCGACGGAAGCTTCCTGATCGACGCTCGCGGAGCCGCCTACATACGCATGTGAGCGGGGCCCCATTCAGCGGGCGTAATCGCCCATTTCATGCGGAGTGGTCCCCCATGTCGGCCCATGTCGAGCGCCGCTCCGATCCACGCCCTCCCGCGGCGCCGCTCTGGCTTGTTTCACCGGGTGGAAGTAAAAGCCAAGCACGGCTGGCGTTGAGCCCTCGCGGGCCGTCGGCGTGGCTGCCTGTTTCATCGCCAGAAATATCCAGCCACGATGGACCGCTCGAGGAGCGCAACTTGGCCGATATTTCCACACCGTGAAACGCACGCAAGCACCGCCTCGTTAAGTGGCCGCAGCCGCCATCGCGGGCGGCCCGTGATCAGCCGGAGTGGCCACCCATGTCATGCGCGCCCTTCGGCCTGTAGTCAGGACCCAGGTAGCGCTCAGGCTCGTCTCTGAAATCGAGCATGCAGCCACGCGAGCAGAAGTAGTAGGTCTCACCGCCGTGCTCGGCGTGGAGTGCAGTCGCCGTTTCGACGCTCATCCAGCACACCGGGTCGCGCGCCATCGTCATTTGCAAGTTCCAGTCCATGCTTAGCAGCTCCAAGCGAGTTTGATCGCGCATAGCCAGCCGATATCCTCGCGCGCATATGACACAGCAGAAGCGACCACCGACCAAGGCGACCGAGGACCGCAAGCTCCTCAAGACTGAGCCGTACGCTGACACATCGTTCCTGGAGACCGACGCCTGGCGGACGCTGCGGATCATGGGCGAGTTCGTCGAGGGGTTCGACTCCCTCGCCCATCTAGGGCCCGCCATCACGATTTTCGGCTCAGCGCGGGTGAAGGGCGATGACCCAACCTACAAGGCCGCCGAGGAGCTCGCGGCCAAGTTCGCGCGGGCCGGCATCACGGTCATCACCGGCGGTGGTCCGGGGATCATGGAGGCCGCCAACAAGGGCGCCGCCGAGGCGGGCGGCGTGTCTGTCGGCCTTGGCATCGAGCTTCCCCACGAGCAGGGCATCAACAAGTACTGCAACCTCGCCCTGAACTTCCGCTACTTCTTCGTGCGCAAGACGATGTTCGTCAAGTACGCGCAGGGGTTCGTGATCTTCCCCGGCGGCTTCGGCACTTTCGATGAGCTGTTCGAGTCGCTCACCCTTGTGCAGACGGGCAAGATCGACCATTTCCCGGTCATCCTGTGGGGCTCCGATTACTGGAAGCCGCTGATCGACTGGCTGTCGGACCAGGTAGCGGGCGACGCAATGATCGCGCGAGCGGACCTGGAGCTCCTCCGGCTGACCGACGATAACGACCAGGTGGTGGAGTGGATCGAGGAGTCGTTCGTCGAAGCCGACGCTGACCGTGAACAGACCGAGCAGAGGGTCGGCGGCGAGGAAGCCGCCGAAGCCGAACAGGAGAAACGCCACCAGCGGCACCGCTGCCCGGATTAGGAGTTCATCCGCGCGCCGTTGACGCCTAGAGCGGGCGTGGCGTACCGTGGCCTCGATCTTGACTTTGGAGGGAACCCGATGCGCTTCTCGAATCGAATGGCCGTGCTGGCCGCGCTGGTTACACTGCTGCCACTCACCGCCCCGATAACGTCCGTGGCCAAGCCCGCTGGCGGCTGCACGTCGGGCACCGCGCTCGTTTTCAACCCGAACCCCGTCGCCACCAGCGGCGACACGAGCTTGACCGACCGGCGCGACGCGGACTACGCCGCGCTCAACAACGAGCGCGTGAGCGCGCCGCTGGTCACCCTAGATGGGTCCGGCTACCTGCGCGGAACGTGGGCGAACGTCGTCAGCGCGACCGGCAATCCCGCCTACGAGACCGACTGCGCGTGGACCTATACGCGCCACGATGATCGCTTCGAGCAGGTCATGGCCTACTACTGGGTGACAAAGTCGCAGCTCTATACGCGCGGGCTCGGTTTTGGCGTCAATGCGGGCTGGCCGGCCATCAACGCCGACCAGCAGCGCGTTCGGATCAACCAGTGGGGCGCCGACAATTCATTCGCGACCACGCACCCGAAGGACGAGATGCGCTTCGGCAAGGGCGGTGTCGACGACGCCGAGGACGGCGAGGTCATCCTCCATGAGTTGGGCCACCAGATCCACTTCAGCCAGTCGGCGACGTTCTTCGCAACGAATGAGGCGGGCGGGATCAGCGAGGGCTTCGGCGACTACTGGGCGGCCACGGTCAGCGAGTGGGCTGCGGGTGTGCAGCCCGATCCCGAATGCATCGCCGAATGGGATGCCGTGAGCTACACGGCGGGCCCTGTTCACTGCCTGCGGCGCCTCGACCGCGACCTGATGTATCCGACCGACATCACCGGCGCGGTCCACCGCGACGGCCAGATCTGGTCGCACGCGCTGTGGAATCTGCGCAGCGCGATTGGCTCCAACCACGCTGACACCGCGATCTTGTGGGCCCAGTTCAACTGGACGGGTACGACCATGCCGGCCCTTGCGCAGCGCATCGTCCACCAGGTGACGGCTCGCTACGGCTCGTCTGAAGCGGCAACGGCAAGGGCCGCGTTCGAGGAGCGCGGGATCCTGTAACCCATGCGGCGGAGGCCACCTGATGCCGGCCCTCGCCCTCAGACGTTGAGCGCCTCGCGAAGCTGGAGTTGACGGGCAACATCAGCACGCGTCAGCAGGCCGACGAACCGGTCGCCATCCATGACCGGCACCTGCTCGAGATCGTGCTCGGCGAGCAGTTCGAAAGCGTCGAGGACGCGCGAATCGGCGCGCACGGTGTGGAGCCGTTCCTTGCCGCCCATGACCTCAGCCACGGTGATGTGCGGGCGCTGCTCGGGCGGCACGTTGGCAATGTCGCTGACCGTGACGATGCCCACCAGGCGGCCATCCTGGGCTACCGGAATCGCCCGCCGCGCGGCGGGAAGGATGTACCTGTCGACCAGCTCGGCGACCGTCATGTCGGGCGGAACTGTCGTGTCGTCGGGCCGGACGATGTCCGCTGCACGCACGCGTCGAAGCCGAGTCTCGAAGACAAGCTGCTGGACGCTGCTGGACGCGGCGTTATGCAGGAACCATGCGATGGCGGCCGTCCACAGCCCGCCGATGACGCTGTCCTCGACCAGGAACAGATAGATCGCGTACCCGAACAGCAGGTAGGCGACGAGCTTGCCCACGTTTGCCGCCCACTCTGTCGCGCGGCGGACGTTGCCGGTGGCCGTCCAGATGACCGCCCGCAGCACGCGTCCACCGTCAAGCGGGAAGCCCGGAATGAGGTTGAACAAGCCGAGCGTCAGGTTGATCAGGAACAGGTAGCTGACCACGAGATTGAAATGCGGCTGGTCGATAACGCTTCCCATCGCGAAGAGGATGCCCGCGAGGGCAAAGCTCGTGAGCGGGCCCACGATCGCTACCAGGAACTCGGTCGAGGCTTCCTTTGCCTCGCCCGACAGGTTTGATACGCCTCCGAAGATGAACAGGGTGATCGACCTGGCCTGCAGGCCTCTGGCGAGGGCGACGAACGAGTGCGCGAGCTCATGGATGAGAACCGATGCGAACAAAAGGATCGAAGTAAGCGCACCGAGCAGCCAGTACTCGATCGTGGACAGGGGCTGGACGTCGGCCACGGTTGGAAAGACGTAGGTGCTGAGCGACCAGGTGACCAGTCCGAAGATGATCAGCCAGCTGTAGTGGACACCCACCTCGATCCCGCGGATGGTGAACAGGCGGAAAGAGTTGTTGAGCATGCACGCGACCATACCCCGGCCCTGCAACTCGCCCGATTCTGGGCTGCCTGCTTTGCTACGGTGACGGCATGCGCGTAGCCCTGGCGACCGACCACGCGGGTTTCGTGCTCAAGGCTCCAATTGCCGACTGGCTGAGGGCGGCCGGCCACGAGGTGGTCGACTTCGGCGTCAGTTCGACCGAACCGGTCGACTATCCAGACGTCATCGCACCCGCCGCCCGTGCAGTGGCGCAGGGCGACTGTGAGCTTGGCATCGTGCTCGGTGGCAGCGGGACCGGTGAGCAGATCGTGGCCAACAAGATCCGTGGCATTCGCTGCGTGGAGGCTGCCGATCCGGTAACGGCACGCCTCGGGCGCGAACATAACGACGCCAACGTCATGTCGATGGGCGGTCGCATCATCGGCCGCGAGGTCGCGCTTGCCTGCGTGTCGGAGTTCATGACCGCATCGTTCCAGGGCGGCCGCCACGCACGTCGGGTGACCAAGATCCACGACATTGAGGAGTCGGAGCGGAGTTAGGCGTTCCCGGCGCCGGTACCTGCCTTCGCAGGCGGTCTTCGGCCCCTACTGCGCGCTCGTCGCGAGGCGCCCGCCCGGCGGCGAGCGAGCCCCGCCTCGCTGGCGGCGAGGTCGTACAGGGCAAGGGTCTGGACGACCGTAGCCGACTCTCCCCAGTGCCCGGTCCGGCGACGCACCTCCTCCTCCTGCGGCAGACCGGCTGTCTCGTACAGCCGCCCGACCGCTTTTCGTACGCCGAGATCGCCGGCCACTACGCGCGGCCGCCCGAGCGTCCGCGCCAGGAACCACTCTGCGCTCCAGCGCCCGATGCCACGGATGCGTGTCAGATGGGAGATGAGCTCTTCGTCGTTCATAACTGCCAGGTCGCGGCCGCCGAGCTCGCCGGCAACGGCTGCCTCCGCGCACGCGATGACTGAGCGCGCCTTGGCCGTCGTCAGCTGGATTGCGCGCAGCTCCTCGACTGAGGCGGTCGCGAGGGACCTGGGATGGAGCGAGTACGTGTACTCACCACCGACCTCGTGTCGCACCCCGTATCGCTCGGCCAGACGGCGTCTGATGGTCGAAGCCCAGCGAAGGTTTACCTGCTGCGCGCTGATCGAGCGGATGAGCGCGGTGAATGGATCCGGGACCAGCACGGGGACGATGCCCGGGTAGAGCGCGACGAGCTGACCGACTCGTTCGTCCACCGCTGCCAGCGCGACGATCTCGGGTGGCACGGTCACGAAGGTCCCACGGACGCTTTGGATCGCGGCGTCGGCATGGCCGGCTTCGCTCCGAGGCAGAGACATCTCGAGGCTTGGCTTGGACATGTCGCCGGCAGGGCGAGCCGCAAACGGGACGGCACGTTCGCCACCAACGGCGATAGACCGGACCAGCGTGTGGCCATCCCAGCGATCTATGCCGTCGTCGCCCCACCGTCCAAACGGACGCAGGCTCGCCGCCAGGTCCAGGGGCGGCGTCAGCGGGACAGTCAAAGCGAGGGTGTGTCGAGAAGCCCTGGGCACGAGGACTACGCTAGCCCCGGAAGGCAACCACGGAGGTGACCAAAATGGCCAATCGAATCGTCGCTGGCCTGGTCGCCGACGCCTGTGGCAGCGTGGCTCTCAACGTTGCTGGCTATGTCGACATGTTGGTGCGTGGCCGACCGGCCAGCCGGCTGCCTGCCGACGTCGCTGGCAAGCTCGCCGACGAGATCGGCCTGCCGCTCGACTTTGATATCGAGCTCGCCGGCTCGGACGACGAGCAGGACGACGAAGTCAACGCAGAATCCCGACTCGCCAGCCGCCAGGAAGCCCTGGGCGCGCTCCTTGGCTATGCCAACGGGCTCGGCATCGGCGCTGCCTATGGACTTACGCGACTTGTCCTGCCCCGACCACCGGCCTGGCTGGCTGGCACCGCCCTGGGCAGCCTGGCTATGGCGGCGTCCGATTACCCGGCTGCGAAGCTGGGTCTCACCGATCCACAGACCTGGAGCCGAGACGATTGGATGGCCGATGTGCTCCCGCACATGGCGTTCGGAGTGGTCGCGGCGGTGGCTTTTGAAGCCATAAAGAAATGAGCCGGGCTCGATGCCCGGCCATTCACTCGACTGATCGCGGCCTAATACTGCTGCTCGCCTCCGCCCTCATCAACAGGGACGATTGGCTGCTCAACATTGATCGTCGTGTCCTGGTTGTTGGGTGCGGTGTTGTTCTGCGGACCCATGCCACCGAGGAAGAAAAACCAGACGATCGCAAGCACGACGACTACGGCCAGGATGATCCCGAGGATCGTCCCCATGCCGGTCCCTTCGCGCTCGATAATCACATCACGTTCGACTTCACGGTCATACGTCATTGGAAGCCTCCCGTTGGTTCGCCCTTGCGGGCAGCCTCAAGAGTGCTGTAGACGGGGTTTCAGACGCATCGGACGCACGGTCGCCAGACGCTCTCAATGACCTTTCAGGGTCTCCTTTGTGCGACGTCGCTTGCGCGAACTGCCATCGGATGAGAACCTACCGACAGCACGAAGTGCTACTCGAGCGGGAGTAGCTCAATTGGTCGAGCGCTAGCCTTCCAAGCTGGATGTTGCGGGTTCGAGTCCCGTCTCCCGCTCCATCTCCCCTAACTGCGATGGTTGCCCTCGTTCGGGGTGCGGCGTCGGCTACCGATTAGCACCGCCAGGTCCAGGGCGATCAGTGCGGCGCCGGCGAGACCGATGGCGAAGTCCAGGCGCGACGCCGTTCGCGGCGCGGGCTCGATATCGTCCTCGAAGTCGGCCGAGTACATCGCGCCCCCGGCCCCGAGGGCCACGAGGGCATCGCGCTCGAGCTGAAC
>JBPCLD010000033.1:0-4885 GCA_051003655.1 Candidatus Limnocylindrales bacterium
TCAAGGTGAATGCCTCGCTCGGCGGCGACGGGCTCGTCGCGCCGACCAAGGGCGCGAAGGTCGCCCGGACAACGAGCAAGGCCGCGGCCGCCAAGCAGGCCAAGGCGCGCATTGCCGCATCTCGCGCAACAAAGGCCAAGGGCGCTCAGACAGCAGCCGGCAAGGCTCGCGCCGCACTCGCACGAACGACGCGCGACACGTCGAGCGACAAGCCGGCGGCGACAGCTGCCACGCCGGCCGCCGCGCCGAAGACGCCGACCAAGGCCGCCGCCAAAGGTGCGTCCAAGACCGCGTCAAAGAACTCCGGTGCCAAGTCGACGGCGACCAAGACCTCCGCGAAGAGTGCGGGCACCACCGCCTCCAAGAGCGCGAAGAAGAGCTAGCCGGCTCCCTTCGCCGCCTGGTCGCGGGCGAGGAGCGGCGTCTCGCGGGCTTTGGGCGCCGATAGAGACCTGGCCACTCCGCCCACGACGCCACCCACCGCGGTAAGGACGATCAGTCCGGCCCCGGTCGTGGCCAACTCGCGCCATGCGGCGGCTTCCAGCGATCGTCCATCGGTTATGCCAAGTTGGGCAAGCTCGTCTGCCTGGCCGGCGTCGACATAGCGAACGTACGTGCACGCAGGCCCGGTCGGGCAAATCAGGGACGTGCCATCGGGCAGCGAACCGCTGTCGCCGTAAAGGAAGACGAGCCGGATTAACACGTACAGCACAGAGATGCCGATCCCGGTGACGATCCCGGCGTAGGCCGCATTGGCCAGCACGCGGGCCCGCGGCCGCCAGCGCTCCGCACGGATGTTCGCATAGGCACCGATCAGCATGCCCATCAGCGGAGCGAGCAGGAAGACGACCGTCTGCACGGGAATGATCAGCTCGAAACAGATGGCCAGGACGAGCGCCATGCCCAGCCCGACCCAGCCTGCGAAGATGGCCCCTGAGTCGAGGAACCTGTCCCTCACCTGGTTACGACCAGGGCGGAAGCTCCGGGCCATCGCGCAGAGTTCCCCAGCTCGGCCTCGATGCGCAGCAGCCGGTTGAACTTCGCCACTCGCTCCGACCGCGATGGCGCCCCACTCTTCAGCTGGCCGGCGCCGGTTGCGACGGCCAGATCGGCGATCGTCGTGTCCTCGGTCTCGCCGCTCCGGTGGCTGATGACGGCGCCCCAGCCGTAGCTCATCGCAAGCTCGATCGTGGTCAGGGTCTCCGTCAACGTGCCGATCTGGTTGAGCTTGATTAGGACGGCATTGGCGGCGTTCTCCTCCATCGCCCGCCTTACCCGTTCTGGATTGGTGACGAGCAGATCGTCGCCGACCAGTTGCAGCCTGGAACCCAGGCGCGCGTTCAGCGCCGTCCAGCCGGCCCAATCATCCTCGGCAAGGCCGTCCTCGAGCGAGACGATTGGATATCGATCGGCCCAATCCGCCCAGAACTCGATCATCTCGCCGGTCCGCAGAGTGCGGCCTTCCTTTGTTAGACGGTAGGTCAGCTCGCCGTTCGAATCGGCAGGCGTGTCCAGATCCACCAGCTCGCTGACAGCCGGATCGAGAGCGATAGCGACCTCGTCCCCGGGCTTGTAGCCGGCCCGCTCGATGGCCTTCAGGACCAGCTCGATCGCCGCCTGGTTCGAATCGAGCGATGGCGCGAAACCGCCCTCGTCGCCCTGTCCAGTGGCCAAGCCGCGCTCGTGCAGCCCCTCGCGCAGAGCGTGGAACACCTCGGCGCCGGCGCGCAGCGCTTCGCTGTAGGTCGGTGCCCCGATGGGCATGACCATGAACTCCTGGAAGTCGGTCGAGTCGAGCGCGTGTTTGCCGCCGTTCAGGATGTTGAACATTGGCACGGGCATCGTCGTGGCGCGGACACCGCCCAGGTAGCGATAGAGCGGGAGCCCGTACGAGGCGGCCACGGCGTGCGCGCACGCGAGCGACACGCCGAGGATGGCATTTGCGCCCAGCCGGCTCTTGTTGGGCGTGCCGTCGAGGTCGATCATCAGCTGATCGATCGCGGACTGGTCCGAAGCATCCTGGTCGACCAGCGCCGGGCCGATGGTCTCGATCACGTTGAGGACCGCCTTGCGGACGCCTTTGCCTCCGAAACGCTCCTTCTCGCCATCGCGCAGCTCGACCGCTTCGTGAGCTCCGGTCGACGCGCCCGATGGGACAGCCGCCCGACCAACATCGCCCGAGTCCAGCACAACCACGGCCTCCAGCGTCGGGTTGCCGCGCGAATCGAGGATCTCGTACGCGTCGACGAGCTCGATGGTGGTCATGAGGCGCGCACCTTTGCGGCCGGCTTGGCTGCCGGCCTCGCTGGCTTGGCTGGCTTGGTCGTCTTCGCCGGCTCCGGTTCGCGGTCCCGCAAGACGGCGATACCCGGCAGCTCGCGTCCCTCCAGGAACTCCAGCGATGCACCGCCGCCGGTCGAGATGTGGGTCATCTTCTCAGCCAGCCCGAGCTCCTCGAGCGCTGCCACCGAGTCACCGCCGCCGACGATGACCGTCGCGCCGGCCTCGGCCTTGGCGGCCAGGTAGCGCCCTACGGCGCGCGTGCCGTCACCGAACGTCGGCACCTCGAAGACACCGAGCGGGCCGTTCCAGAAGACCGTCTTCGCCCCCTCCAGCGTTTGTGTGAAGGCCTCCGTGGTCATCGGCCCGATGTCCACGGCCGACCAAGAGTTGGGGATCTTGCTGACGGGCACGACCTTGTGCTCGGCACCGCGGGTGACCTCCTTTGCCACCACGACGTCGGTCGGCAGCAGGAACTCGACGCGGTGCTGTTCGGCGCTCTCGAGGATCTTCCTCGCCTCGTCGACCAGGTCACGCTCGAGCAGGCTCTTGCCGACGGTGAACCCCTGAGCGACCAGGAAGGTGTTGGCCATGCCGCCACCGATCAGGAATGCATCGACCTTGTCCATCAGGTTGCTGATCACGCCGATCTTGCCCGAGACCTTGGCTCCGCCGATGACCGCCGCGAATGGATGCTTCACCGATTCGAGCAGCGATGAGAGGGCCTCGATCTCGCGCTCCATCAAGAGGCCGGCGTAAGCCGGCAGGTACCTGGCAACACCGACTGTCGAGGCGTGCGCGCGGTGCGCAGTTCCGAACGCGTCATTGACGAAGACATCGCCGTAGCTGGCCAGAGTCTTCGCGTACTCCTCGTCGTTGGCCTCCTCCTCAGAGTGGAAGCGCACGTTCTCGAGCATCAGAACCTGGCCCGGCTTCAGGCGCGCAACCGCGTCGCGTGTGCCGATGCCGAGGGGATCGCCGGTGATCGGAACCGGCCGGCCAAGGACCGCGCTGAGGCGCTGGGCCACCGGGCGCAAGCGCATCGACTCGACGACCCTTCCTTTGGGTCGGCCGAGGTGGCTCGTCAGGACCACCGCTGCGCCGTGATCGAGTAGGTAACGGATCGTCGGCAGCGCCGCACGAATTCTCGAGTCGTCTTTGACCTTCCCGTCCTCGATTGGGACATTGAAGTCGACGCGTACGACGACGCGCTTTCCCTGTAAGTCAAGGTCACGAACAGTTTGCTTTTCCATGGGCAGGCTCCGGGGATCTGGGCGAGTTACGAGCGTTTGGCGGTAAGGGATCAGGCGCGGCTGGCAGACGCCTCCATCTCTCGGCCGCTGCCGAGGCGCTCGGCGACGAAGGCCACGAGATCGGCGATGCGGCAGCTGTAGCCCCACTCGTTGTCGTACCAGGCGACGACCTTGACCAGCTTCTCGCCGATGACCATGGTCGAGAGCGAGTCGACGATTGACGAGCGGCTGTCGCCCTTGAAGTCCATCGAGACGAGCGGCTCGTCGGTCACGCCCAGGAGGCCCTCCATAGCGCCGCGCTCGGCGGCTCGGAATGCGTCGTTGATCTGTGCCGCCGTGGCGGGCTTGTCGAGCTCGGCGGTGAAGTCAACCACGCTCACCGTCGGCGTCGGGACACGCAGGCTGAAGCCGTCGACCTTGCCCTTCAGCTCGGGGATGACCAGGTGCAGCGCGCGGGCGGCGCCGGTCGTGGTCGGGATGATGTTCTGGCCGGCACTGCGCGCGCGGCGCGGATCCTTGTGGGCCACGTCGAGGATGCGCTGGTCGTTGGTGTACGAGTGGATCGTGTTCATCAGGCCGCGCACGATGCCGAACTCGTCCTGGACGACTTTCGCGATCGTCGCCAGGCAATTGGTTGTGCACGATGCGTTGCTGACGATGCTGTGCGCCTCGGGGTCATACATCTCCTGGTTGACGCCGAGGACGATCGTGACGTCCTCGCCCTTCGCCGGGGCGCTGATGATGACCTTCCTGGCGCCGGCGTTGAGGTGAGCCCTGGCCTTCTCCGCATCGGTGAACAGGCCCGTTGACTCGACCACGATGTCCACGTCCAGGTCTCCCCACGGCAGCGCGGCGGGATCCTTCTCCTTGAGCACCTTGATCTCGCGACCATCGACGATGAGCGCATCCTCGGTGTGGTCGACGGTGCCCTCGTAATGGCCGTAGGTCGAGTCATACCGGAAGAGAAGCGCATTCATCTCTGTGTCGACCAGGTCGTTGATGGCGACGACCTCGACGTCTTTCGAGCGTTCGATGATGGCTTTCAGCGACTGGCGCCCGATGCGCCCGAACCCGTTGATGCCGACGCGAACTGCCATTCCTGGACTCCTTTTCGTGAAGCGAACGCGGCGCGGGTGTTGCTGGGTAAGCGCTGCGCCGCGTATTTGTTCTCGTTCGGGTGAGTTGTCTATTCTCCGCAGTCGGCCTTCGGCCGTTGCTGCGCGCGGCCTACTCGGCTCCCAAAAGACCGGGATCCGACTGTCCGCTTGCGACATGATCGCCCAGACGGGCAAGCGCGACCAGCGACAGGCCTCCGACCAGCCCCACGTCGTCGCCCAGCTGGGCCGGAACCA
>JBPCLD010000034.1:0-3332 GCA_051003655.1 Candidatus Limnocylindrales bacterium
GCAACTCGTCGGCTCCCTGGTCGAGCAGCGTGTCCAGCATCGTGAACGGGTTCTCGATCTGGGGCATGTATGTCCGGCCCTGGGCGTTGATGACGGCAACTTCCGATCCGTCTGCCGCGTGGAAGACACCCCAACCCCGGCCGGGCACGCCCTGCTCGCCGTAATTGATCGGGCGCAGGATGCGCTCATCTCGGTCAAGCTCGGGGTAGATCTCGCGCTTGTCCCAGATGTGGTTGCCGCTGGTGATGACGTCGATGCCGGCACTGAAGAGAGCCGCCGCCGTGGAAGGCGTGAGGCCCATGCCGCCGGCCAGGTTCTCGCCGTTGGCGGTGACCAGGTCGAGGTGGCGCTCCTCGCGCATGCGCGGAACGACCTGCTCGATGGCCTCACGTCCGGGCTTGCCGATGACGTCGCCGATCATCAATACGCGGACCGTGCCTGGCCCTGGCTTCTCCGGTACGGGTGGAAGCCGATCCGCCGCCTGGACCGCGGCGCGGGTCGTATCGGGATCTACTTCGCGTACTCCACGGCCCGCGTCTCGCGGATCACGGTGACCTTGATCTGGCCGGGGTAGGTCAGCGTCTCCTCAATCTTGCGCACGATGTCGCGTGCCAGGCGCATCGAGGCGAGATCGTCGATCTCCTCCGGGCGTACGAGGATTCGCACCTCACGCCCGGCCTGAACGGCGAACGACTTCTCGACGCCCTCGAACGAGTTCGCGATCGACTGGAGCTCCTCGAGGCGCTTCAGGTAGGTCTCGGAGGACTCACCGCGCGCGCCCGGACGCGACGCGCTGATGGCGTCGGCGATCTGGACGATTGGCGACTCGACGCACGCGTACTCCACCTCCTGGTGGTGCGCGGCGATGCCGTTGATGACCTTCATCGGCAGGTTGTGTCGGGCGGCAATCTGGGCACCAAGCGCAGCGTGCGGGCCTTCAAGCTCATGATCGACCGCCTTGCCGATGTCGTGCAGGAGGCCGCCCATCTTGGCGATCTGCACGTCCGCGCCCACTTCAGCAGCGATCGTGGCCGCCAGGCGTGCTGTCTCCGTCGAGTGGTTCAGGACGTTTTGGCCGTAACTTGTGCGGAACTTGAGCCGACCGAGCAGCTTGATGATCTCCGGTGGCAGGCCCGGCACGCCGGTTTCATAGGCGGCAGCTTCGCCGGCCTGGCGCATGACCAGCTCGACCTCCGCCTTGGCCTTGGCGACCACTTCCTCGATGCGGCCGGGATGGATGCGGCCATCCTGGATCAGCTTGGTGAGCGACAGGCGGGCGATCTCCCTGCGAACAGGGTCGAAGCCACTGATCAGCACGGACTCAGGGGTGTCATCGATGATCAGGTCGATCCCTGTCGCCTGCTCGAGGGCACGGATGTTGCGCCCCTCGCGGCCGATGATGCGGCCCTTCATGTCGTCGCTCGGCAGGTGGACAACTGAGACGGTCATCTCGGCGGTGTGGTCGACCATCACGCGCTGGATGGCGGTCACGACCACGTCGCGTGCCTTGTCCTCTGCCTCCTCCTTGGCCTTGCGCTCGATGGCGCGGGCGAGGCGGACGGCATCGTGCTCGGCGTCGAGCCGGACTTCCTCGAGGAGCAGCCCCTTGGCGTCTTCCTGAGACATCTGGCTGACCTGCTCGAGCGCCGCGATCTGCTCCTGGCGGGCGCGGGCAAGCTCCTCCTTGGCCTGGTCGATCTCGCGTTCGCGGGCGGTCAGCTTGCGGTCGCGCTCTTCGACCATGTCCGTGCGCTGGTCGAGCTGCTCATCTCTTTGCAGAAGACGGCTCTCGAGGGCGCTCAGCTCGCCACGCCGGCTGCGGGCGTCCCCCTCTGCCTGGCGTGCCAGTCGGACCTGTTCGTCCTTGGCCTGGAGGATCAGCTCTTTCTGCTGAGCGCGGGCTTCGGCGACGATGCGCCCCGCCTTGTCCTGCGCTGAACGGATCGCCTGCGACGCCCACATTGAACGTGCGACAAACCCAATACCGAAACCGACAGCGATGGCGATGACCGCCACCACCGTCAGAACGACGGGGTCATTCATATGTGTCTGCCTCCCGTCCAGCCCCTAACTGGAAGGATTTCGTTCAGGTTTGTTGGGCCGGAACGCGGTCCTCCCGACCGAATCCCTTGATGGCCCGACGGCCTCGCTGGGCAGCGAAGCAACCTTTGGATCGCCGATTCAGGCCGCTGGCTGGGCAACCCTACCGTTGGTGCGGAATCGGACTCTGTTTGTCTGCCGGGAAGCCTACGCCGGTTGAGAAAACTTGGTCAACCACCGTCACCGCCGCAGGCGATCTCTCGGCCGGCTGGTTGACACGTGCTGATCGCGCCCTCACGATCAACGGAGCCGTTGTGTCACGCTCCTGAGACGGCTTTAGGGGGGTTCCACCATTACTACCGTGCGCCGACTCTGTCGCTCGATCGGACCGCTTATCGCGGCTTTGACGCTGATTGCCCTCGCCCCGGCATTGCCGACCCAGGGTCGCGCGCCGGTCGGCGTCGTAGGCCACGAGCTTTCGACGTCTGTTGATCGCTCACGCGACCTCGAACTGCCGTTCGTCGCCACACATGTCGCGCTTCACTGGACCGGTGCTCCGGACGCCCTGATCTCGGTCGCCTTCAGCGCGGACGGCGTCGTGTTCAGCCCGGCAGAGGGGGTGCAGCACGACCACGCGGGTGGGGAAACGCCGGGCCACACGTTCGGCTCAGTCACGTGGACGGGCGGCGCCCGCTTCGTCAGGGTTACGTCTGACCGGCCGATCGCCCGACTGGCAGTAGTTGCCATCGACAGCAACAATGGGTCCCACGAATCGAAAGTCAATGGTTACGTCGCGGCAGCCGCCGTGGAACAGGCCACGGTCGTGTCGCGCGCCGGCTGGGGTGCCAACGAATCACTTCGCTTCGACGCGTCGGGCAACGAGATCTGGCCGCCCGAGTTTCACCCGGTTCAGAAGCTGACGGTCCACCACACCGCCGGCAAGAACAACGACCCTGATCCTGCTGCCACGGTACGCGCCATCTATCACTACAACGCCGTCACCAATGGTTGGGGCGACATCGGCTACAACTTCCTGATCGACGAGTCGGGACGCATCTACGAAGGCCGCTACTCGCGTGCCTATGCCGACGGTGAGACGCCGACCGGCGAAAACCTGGCCGGAAATGGGGTCACCGGAGCGCACGTTGGCGGCTACAACGCGGGGACGGTTGGTATCGCTCTACTCGGAACGCTCACCAACCAGGACGCCACACCTGCTGCGCGAGCCGCACTGGAACGGCTGCTCGCCTGGAAGGCCGACCGTCATGCAATCGACCCACTGGGAAGCGGCA
>JBPCLD010000035.1:0-9824 GCA_051003655.1 Candidatus Limnocylindrales bacterium
CAGTCCGATCTCGCCATCAAAGCCTCGGTCACCCGTTCCGATATCTCGCGCCTCGAACGGGGCAAGGCCGCCGAGCTCCGGGTGGAGATCGTATTGCGGATCGTGGCGGCACTCGGCGGACGACTCGGTTTCAGCGTGTGGTGGTTCGGCGGCGAGCTCGATCGGCTCTTGAACGCGCGCCATGCCGCGCTGCACGAGTCCGTCGCGCGCTCGCTCCTGATGCGCCCCGGCTGGGCTTTCGCCCCGGAGGCGTCGTTCTCCATCCGAGGGGAACGTGGAGTGATCGATATCCTCGCCTGGCACGGGGACACACGAACGCTCCTGGTGGTCGAGCTCAAGACGGAGATCGTGGACATCAGCGATCTCATGGGCTCGGTCGACCGCAAACGGCGCCTGGCCGCCTCCGTGGCGCGGGATCGCGGTTGGATCCCGTCAAGCGTGTCAGTCTGGGTCATCGTCGGGGAGTGCGTCACGAACCGCCGGCGGGTTCTGGTCGCACGCGACCACGCTGCGTGCGGCGTTTCCCTCAGACGGCCGTGCGATGCGATCCTGGCTTCGATCCCCGTCCGGTGGCATCGCCTGCCTGTCTTTCTGGTCGACCGCGCGGGGCGCGCGCGATAAGACAGGTGTCGCGACCGTGAAGAGGGTTCGACCACCGGCCGTCACCGTGGCGCCAGCGTGAATTCGCGATCCAGGGTGCTGGCGGGGTGGTTGTCGAGCGCGTTTAGGTGGTCCAGTGCGCACCGGGAGCGCGTATGACCAGGAAACCCGACCTAGGGAGTCAGCGCGATGACCAACTGAGAATGCCGATCTTGCTTGGCTGCCACTCGAACGCGAAGCGGCCGTCGTGCCCGATGACGCTGTCGGAGGCCAGCTGGCGGAGAAGCGCGTCTTTCTCGCTCCCCTCGCGTAGCCACAACTGGCGGCGCGCCATCGCGAACGCCTCGTCGAGGGAGCCGAAGGTGGGCGGAGTGCGATCGACCAACCGAACTTCGGGCACGCGGTCGCGCGTCGCCAGGAGCCCGAGCAGCTCGGGCAGCGCGGGCAGCCGAACCCGCGGCTCGCCGTGAATCTGCTCCCAGAACAGAGTCGCCACAGTCGTCATCGCCGACTCGCCCATGACCGCCACGCACAGCCGGTCTGACGCCGCCTCCAGCGCCTCCAAGAACGGACCCATGTCCTCGATGTCGTCGCCGACGTGCGCCATTAAGCCGACATCGCCGGCCGGAGGATCGGCCATCGGCCAACGTGCCTTGATCACGCGAACGTTCTCAAGACCGGCGGTCGCGGCGTCCTCGCTTAGTGCGCCGAGCATTGATGGCGACGGATCGATCGCGATCACCTCGCGCATTGCCAGCGCCAGCGGCAGCGCATACCGCCCACCACCGGCGCCCACATCGAGCCAGACATCGGTCGGCCGCGCCAAAGTGAGGAGTGCGTTGAGCGACGGATCATCTGTACGTCGCGGGTCCATCCGGAAGCGTGAAGTCACCGGCGCGTAGAAATCGGGCGGATCGTCCACCTCGCGCGCGCGTTCAACCTGCTCCCGGTCGGCCACGACCCGCGCCCGCCACGCGGCCAGGGCATCGCCCATTGTTGGTCGCAGCGAATCCGCCATTGAGCCGAGCCTAGCCGCTCGGCCTACACTCGAATGTCTATGAGCACGCAAACGGCGTCCGAAAAGGCCCGCGAAGAGCGCGTCGCGCTGATGCCTGAGTTGGTCCGCGAACGGATCCTGGTGCTCGACGGCGCAATGGGCACGATGATCCAGCGCCACGAGCTGGACGAAGCCGCGTTCCGCGGTGAGCGCTTCAAGGACCACCCGAGCGACCTGCGCGGCGCCAACGACCTCCTCGTCCTGACCCGCCCGGACGTGATCCGCGGCATCCATGCCGCGTACCTCGACGCCGGCGCGGACATCATCGAGACCAACACATTCAACGCCAACGCGGTGTCGATGGCCGACTACGGCCTCGAGGCGTATGCCGAGGAAATGAACCGCGCTGCGGCCACGATCGCCCGCGAGGCGGCGGACGCGGCTACGGCGAAAGACCCGGCCAAGCCACGATTCGTTGCCGGGGCTATGGGCCCGACCACCAAGACGGCCTCGCTCTCGCCGGACGTTAACGACCCGGGGGCGAGGAGCGTCACCTGGGATGAGCTCGTATCCGCGTACACCGGAGCGGCGCGGGGGCTGGTCGCTGGCGGCGCCGACATCCTGCTCATCGAGACCATCTTCGACACGCTCAACGGCAAGGCAGCCATCTTCGCCGTCGAGTCCCTCTTCGAGGAGCTCGGGTTCCGGCTGCCGCTGATGGTCAGCGGCACCATCACCGACCAGTCCGGCCGGACGCTCTCAGGGCAAACCGTCGGCGCGTTCTGGAACAGCGTCCGCCACGCGCGGCCATTCTCCGTGGGCCTCAACTGTGCTCTTGGCGCGCGGATGCTGCGTCCCTACGTAGCCGAGCTGGCCAGGATCGCCGACGTGCCGGTCAGCGCCTACCCGAACGCCGGCCTACCCAACGCCTTTGGCGGCTACGACGAGCAGCCACCGGAGACCTCCGGGGTTCTCGGACAGCTCGCCAGCGAGGGCGCGATCAACCTTGTCGGCGGCTGCTGCGGCACCACTCCGGACCACGTCCGCGCCATCGCCCAGGCAGTGGCCAACCTGCCGCCGCGCGAAATCCCAACGGTCGAACCGCGCACCCGGCTGTCCGGCCTGGAGCCGCTCGACATCGGACCCGACGCCCTCTTCGTCAACGTCGGTGAACGCGCCAACGTCACCGGCTCACGTGCCTTCGCCCGCCTGATCAAGGAGGACCGCTTCGCCGACGCGGTCGAGGTCGCCCGCCAGCAGGTCGAGAGCGGCGCCCAGATGATCGATGTGAACATGGACGAGGCGTTGCTCGACTCCGAGGCAGCGATGGCGCGCTTCCTCGACCTGATCGCCGCCGAGCCCGACATCGCCAAGGTGCCGGTCATGGTCGACTCGTCCAAGTGGTCCGTGATCGAGGAAGGTCTCAAGCACGTCCAGGGTCGGCCGGTCGTCAACTCGCTGTCGATGAAGGAGGGCGAGGAGGAGTTCCTCAGGCAGGCCAGGCTCGCCCGCCGCTACGGCGCGGCGGTGATCGTCATGGCTTTCGACGAGCAGGGCCAGGCCGACACCGTCGAGCGGAAGGTGGCGATCGCACATCGGGCGGTCGACCTGCTAATGGAGCAGGCCGGCTTCGACATGACCGACATCATCCTCGACCCGAACATCTTCGCGATCGGCACCGGCATTGAGGAGCACGCCGGGTACGGCGTGGCATACATCGAGGCGGTCAAGCAGCTCAAGCGCGAGCTGCCACAGGTCCTTATCAGTGGCGGCGTTTCGAACGTGTCGTTCTCATTCCGCGGCAACGACTCGGTTCGCGAGGCCATCCACTCGGTCTTCCTGTACCACGCCATCCGCGCCGGCATGGACATGGGCGTCGTCAACGCCGGCGCGCTGCCGGTGTACGACGACATCCCGGCCGAGCTCAAGGAGCGTGCCGAGGACCTCGTCCAGAACCGGCGCGCCGATGCGACCGAGCGGATGCTCGAGATCGCCGAAGAGGCACGGGGCGGCGAGCGCGGCAGCGGCCCGCAGCGAAACCTGTCCTGGCGCGAAGCCCCGGTCAACGAGCGGATCCGTCACGCTCTCGTCGAGGGCGTCGCCGACTGGATCATCGAGGACACCGAGGAGGCGCGCGCTGGCGCCGTTAGACCGCTGCACGTGATCGAGGGCCCGCTGATGGCGGGCATGGACACGGTCGGTGACCTCTTCGCCAGCGGGCGCATGTTCCTGCCCCAGGTCGTCAAGAGCGCCCGCGTGATGAAGCAGGCCGTGAGTTACCTCGTGCCGTACATGGAGGCCGAGAAAGCAGCGCTGGCGGCAGAAGGCAAGCTCGGCGCGACCGGCAACGGCAACGGGCACAGCCCGTACGGCGGCCGGTCAAACGCCGGAACAGTCGTGATGGCCACGGTCAAGGGCGATGTGCACGACATCGGCAAGAACATCGTCGGCGTGGTGCTCGGTTGCAACGGGTACCGAGTGGTCGACCTGGGTGTGATGGTGCCGTGGCCGAAGATCCTCGAGGCAGCCCGCGCCGAGAACGCCGACGCCATTGGCCTGTCGGGCCTGATCACGCCCTCACTGGAAGAGATGCGGACCGTTGCCCAGGAAATGGAGCGCGAGGGGATGGACCTGCCGCTGATGATCGGTGGCGCGACCACGTCCCGCGCCCATACGGCGGTGCGCATCGAGCCCATGTATTCGGGCCCGGTCGTGCACGTCGCGGATGCGTCTCGTGCGGTGGGCGTCGTGCGGGCGCTCCTCGACGAGGGCGGGCGCGACGCCTTCATGGTCGAGACCCGAAAGGCATACGAGGAGCTGCGCCGCCAGTTCGCCGATCGCGACGATCGGACGCGGAGGCTGACGATCGAGGACGCTCGTGCCAACCGTGTCAAGCTCGATTGGACCGCGACTGAGCCTCCGAAGCCGACTTTCATCGGCAGCCGCGCGATCAACGACGTGCCGCTCGATGAGCTCGTCGCGTACATGGACTGGACGCCGTTCTTTGCCGCGTGGGAGCTCCCCGGGCACTATCCCGAGATCCTCGAGGATAAGCGACTGGGCAAGGCAGCACGATCACTGTTCGAAGACGCCCAACGGCTCATCAAGCGCGTCGTCGAGGAGAAGATGCTCAATCCGACTGCGGTGGTCGGGTTCTGGCCGGCGGCCTCGACCTCCGACGACGACATCGTGCTCTACACCGACGATGAGCGAACGACCGAGCTGGACCGGCTGCATGCCCTCCGCCAGCAGATGGCCAAGCCGGACGGTCGGCCGAACTCGGCGCTGTCGGACTTCACGGCGCCTTTGGAATCGGGCGTCCGAGACTACGTCGGTGCCTTCGCGGTGAGCGCGGGCGACGGGCTCGAGGAGGCCAAGGCACGCTTCGTCGAAGCGGGTGACGACTACTCCGCAATCCTGCTCACGTCGCTCGCCGACCGCCTGGCCGAGGCGATGGCCGAGTGGCTGCACGCGAAGGTTCGCCGCGAGCTGTGGGGCTACGCACCAGATGAGGCGCTCGACAACGATGCCCTCGTTCGCGAGGACTACCAGGGCATCCGCCCGGCGCCGGGTTACCCGGCCTGTCCCGACCACACCGAGAAGCGCACGATCTTCCGGCTCCTCGACGCCGAACGCCAGGCGGGCATCAGGCTGACCGAGTCGATGGCAATGGTCCCCGGCTCGTCCGTCAGCGGGCTCTACTTCTGGCACCCGGACGCGGCATACTTCGGCCTCGGCCGGATCGGGCGTGACCAGCTGACCGATTACGCGCGGCGAAAGAGCTGGTCGATCGCCGAGGCTGAGCGTTGGCTGGCGCTAAACCTTGCCGAGGAACGCACTGCTGAACCCGCGCCGCCCGCGGCGGCAGCCTCCTAACCTCGACCAACGACCTGTTGCGCGCTGTCGAAATGTCGCCGGACGGATGGAATCCGGCGGTATACTCGGCCCGGCCGGTCGCGCCGCGCTCAACGACCTCCGCGGCTGGCCCTTCCCTTGTCCGGAGGCCAATTGACGTCGAACGTTGCCCAGAGCTACCCGTATACGACGGAAACGGAAGCTGAGCGGGCCACGGCAATTGAGCACGCGGTGGCGCAGTTCGCGGGCCTTGCCGACAAGATCGATGCAGAGACCGACCCCCTCCCCGATCCCGGACCAGACGAGCCGGGGCGGCCGCACCGATCGTGGGTGTTTGTGTGCTCTGCTCACATCGATGGCCTCCTCCACGTAGCCGGGTACGCCAAAGAGCGGCACGCGATCTACACGGTCTGCGACGTGGGCGGAGAGACATACCTTCGCTGAACAACGCGCTTGGACGACGCGTAAGTGGCCGCTGAACAGCCCGGTGGGCCGCCGCCGACCCTGATCACCTGCAGCCAGTGCGGCCACGACGTGCCGCGGCTGGAGTTTTGCATTCGCTGCGGCGATCCGCTGAGCGACGAGGACACCATCGAGGCCAAGCGCCACCAACACAGCCGCTTCGCGGCGGCTCCCGATGAATCGGCTCGTGCCGTCGCGCTGATCAGCACCCCTTTTCCCGCATGGTCCTACAGGCCAGGACGGCCGACGTCAGCCCTGCCGAGATGATCGATCAGCAGACCACCGTCGTGGATGGGTTCATGATCGGCCGGACCAAAGACAAGGACGACTATGACGCGCCCCTTGGGCCAAGCATCGGATATGTCAGTGGCGAGGGCGCCGTCTACTCGGGAATCCTGCTGAGCGGCGACGGGACGCCGGTCGCACCCGGAGGAGTCACGGTGCTGGCCTCGACTGACGGCCGGATCACGGTGGCGGTCATCGTCATCGTGGCCGAGCCCGATTCACGCTTCGGGTCGGATACCTACCAACACATCCTCCGACAGCTGGCTCACGACATCCTGAAGACGTTCAACTGGGGCCTGCCGGCGTGAACGCGCGCTCGCGGTTTGGTGTTGCGGCTCTGGCTGTGTGGACGCTGCTCGCGTGCGCAGGCCCAGTGCCTGTCGCCCCGGACGGCCCGGTGGTCGGCGTTCATGCGCCTGATTCCACTGTCGATCCGAAGGGCGAGGCGGCCAATCTTGGCCCGACTGCGGTCGATGAGGTGGTGCAGTTCACGGTCAGCCTGAACCTGCGCGACGAGGAGGGTCTGGCCGACTTCCTGGAGGGCGTGAGCGAGCGGGGTCGCCCGACTTCCGGCAATTCCTTTCGGCAGCCGAATTCGGCGTGCGTTTTGGACTCGGCAGCGCAGCGATAGCCCGGGTGGTGGCGTGGCTCGAATCGACGGGCCTGAGCATCGAGGCAATGCCCCAGCGCACGTCGATCGCAGTAAGCGGGGCTGCAGAAGGTGTCAATCGGCTCCTCGGCGTGACTCTCGTCGACCGGGTGACCGAGAGCGGGGATCGTTACCACGCGCCCGCCGGCGAGCCACTTGTACCGGCCGACCTGCGCGATGAGGTAGCGGAGGTGCTGGGCCTCGACACGGAGCCCGTCCTGCGGCCGGCCATACGCGGAATCCTTGCCGACGGCGTGCCGCCTGGCGGCCTGCTCCCCAACACAGTCGCCCGGGCGTACGAGGTCGAGCCACTTCGCGCGGCGGGCTTCAACGGTGAGGGCCAGACCGTGGCGATCATTTCCTTCGACACCTTCACCTCGAGCGACGTGGAGCTGTTCGACCAGCGTGAGGGCATCGATGCGCCTCCGGTCGAGATCGTCCGCCTGCGCAACGCGGCCGAGGAGCCAGGCACCGGCACCGGCGAGGTCGCTCTGGACATCCAGGTCATCCGTGGGATCGCGCCGCAGGCGCGGATCATCAACTACGAGGGCCCACCCACGGCCAACGGCTTTGCAGCGATCGTTGCGCGGATCGTGGCGGACGGCCGGGCTCAGATCGTCAGCATCAGCTGGGGCCTATGCGAGAAGTACAGCCTGGAGAGCGCGCTGCGCGCGGAGGAGTGCGAGTTCGCGGCCGCGTTCGCCGCTGGTTTGAGCGTGTTCGTAGCCAGCGGCGATGACGGCGCGTACGGGTGCCGGCGCGTGGCTATCTCGCAGGATCCCTTCGAGCTTGATCTCTCAAAGGACGTGATGTGGCCGTCAACGAGCGTGAGCACGATCGGCGTCGGCGGCACCTTTCTCTCAATCCGCGAGGACGGCACATACCTCGACGAGGCCGGCTGGGAGGAGCCACTGGGTGGTGGTGGTGGCGGCGGCGGGCTGAGCACCGTTGCCCGGCGGCCCTCGTGGCAGCAAGGCCTGGGTGTCGACAACTCCGACAGCAACGGCATGCGCCAGTACCCGACGTCGCCGGCCCGTCCGACCCGTCCAGTGGGTTCTTCGTCGAGTAGACCGAAGCCGGTCAAGGCCTCGTCAACGGCCAGATTGGTGGCACCAGCGCGGCAGCGCCCTTCTGGGCTACGTCGACGATCCTGACGCGACAGATGGCGGCAGCCGAAGGCGTGGATTCGCTCGGCGCGCTCGGTCCCACGCTCTATGGCGTCTCAGCCGGCGCAACCTCAGGTGCCGTTTTCCACGACGTGACCCGCGGCGGCAATCTGCTCTTCGAGGCCGGCCCGGGCTGGGACTACTCGACTGGCCTCGGAACGCCACGCGTCGCGCCTCTGGCCCGCGCGATCATCGATCCTCTGCAGCGCTGAGAAGTCGCCGCAAGAGGCGCCGAGGGCGGCGAGCACAGCCGCAGCTGATCGAACGTGCGTCGTGTGGCGCCGCTTACAGCAGCCCGGCTTTTCGGCGCGCAAGATACGAGGCATGAGACTCCTGAACCGGCCCGAGACGAAGTCACTCGGTTGCGCCCACACGCCGCCGACTTTGCCCACGCCTCAATCGCATGGCTGCCAGGAGTGCGGCAGTAAGTTCAACCTGCGACTGTGTGCCACATGCGGCCACGTCGGCTGCTGCGAATCGCAGCGCGGTGACGCCCGTCACCACTCCATCGAAAGCGGCCACCCGGTGATCTACCAGATGCCTGCGCCGAAAGGCTTCATGTGGTGTTACGAGGAGCGGCGCTACGTCGGTTGATCTCGCCCCGGGCACCCTCACGACAATTCCCATCGACCGCTTGCCCGCGGTCAGCAGTGCGCAGATGCGCGAGGTCGATCGCCGCGCCACCGACGAGTTCATGATCAGCGTCGGTCAGATGATGGAGCTCGCCGCGGTCGGCGTGCGCGCCGCCGCGAATGCCGAGTTGGGTTCGATCGACGGCAGGTGCATTCGCATCCTCGCCGGGCCGGGCCACAACGGGGCGAGCGGCCTGGTCGCAGCGCGCCAGCTGGCCAATGCCGGCGGGATGGTCGATGTTCTGCTGACGCGGCCCATCTGGCAGCTCAATACCGAAGCCCGGCATCACGTTGCGACGTTGATGTCGATGGGCGTCCAGCTGTGCGTGGTGCCCTGGGACATTGAAGCGGCGGAGCTCGACACGGCCTTGCGCGTCAGCGATCTGATCGTTGACGCCCTGCTCGGCTACTCGGCCAACGGCCCGCCACACGGCGCTGTGGCCGACATCATCAAGCGCGCCAACGACTGTGGCCGCCCGCTGATGAGTGTCGACCTGCCATCGGGCATGGATCCCGATACCGGCATGGCGGTCGGCGAGGCGATCAATGCGAGCGCCACGGCGGTCATCGCACTGCCCAAGACGGGCCTGCTGAGTGACGCCGGGCGGCAGCGGGCGGGATCTCTGTACCTGGTTGACATCGGCCTCCCAGGCGCCCTCTTCCGCCGCATGGGGATTGAATTCGAGCAGCCTGTCGGCGGCGGTCCCCTGCTGCGCCTAATCTGATCCGGTGGTCACGCACTCGGCCAACCCTTCGGCAACCAGCGCCATCAGCGAAAAGCTGGGCCTGCTGCATGAACTGGACCTCTTCCGAGGGCTGACAGACGCTGACATCGCGGCGATAGGTCACGCGACGACGATGACCCATTGCTCGCCGGGTCAGCTGCTCCTGTCGCCCGATGATCCAGTGGAGCGCATCCACATCGTCAAGAAGGGCAAGGTGCGGGTCTACCGCCTGACGCCCGAAGGCAAGCAGCTGACGCTCGACATCTACGAGCCGGGCACCATCCTGGGCGATATGCGCATGCTCGGCCAGGACCGGATGCCCGAGGCATACGCCGAGGCAATCGACGCAGGTGTCATCTGCACCATCGGCCAGGACGAGTTGGGACGGCTGATCGAACTCCATCCCACGATCGGCCTGAACGTGATCCGACATCTCGCCACCAGGTTGCACGG
>JBPCLD010000036.1:0-2609 GCA_051003655.1 Candidatus Limnocylindrales bacterium
CGCTGGGCGTCTCGTCGCCGATTCGGTAGACCCATCGCCGACGAAGCTCGAGCGGCGACATGTCGAGCACCTCGGCGATCCGATTTACCTGCATCTCGGCCGCGAACTCGGTCTGTGGCGCCCCGAAACCGCTGAACGCGCCATTGGGCGGCGTGTTGGTGGCCACCGCGCGGCCACTGATGCGCACGTTCGGGCAGTCGTACGGCCCTCCGGCATGTAGAGTGCCGCGCGAAAGGACGACCGGCGTGAGGGTGCAGTAGGCGCCTCCGTCCATGAGCACCTCGATGTCCTGGGCGACGAGCCGTCCATCGCGCATCACACCAGTCCGGTGGATGACAACGGCCGGGTGGCGCTTCGTCGTCGCAGCAAGGTCCTCGTGGCGGTCGTAGATCATCCGGACCGGCTTCCCCAGCCGCTGCGCGAGCAGCGCGGCGTGGATCGCGATGATCGACGGGTACTCCTCCTTGCCGCCGAACCCGCCACCGGTCTCGGCCTGGATGACCACGGCCTGAGCGTCACTGAGCTTGAGCGCGCGCTTGAGCGCTTTGTGGATGTAGTACGGGCATTGCATCGAGCCGTGGATGGTCACGCCGCCGTCCGGCCGCGGGACGGCGATCATCGCGTTGTTCTCGATGTACAGCTGTTCCTGGTGGCCGACGCGATAGGTTCCCTCGATAACCAGCTCGGCCGCCGCCAGGGCAGCCTCAACATCGCCCTTCGATAGCGCGAAATGGGCGAACTCCTGGGTTGCTTCCAGCGGGTCGAACACAGCCGGCAGCGGCTCGGTGAGCAGCCGGATACGGTGTTTCGCCTCGCGCAATGTCTCGCGATCGGAGGCGGCAAGTAGGGCGACGGGCTCGGCGTGGTGGCGGATCTCCTCAGTCGCTAGGATCGGCTGATCGTCGGTCAGCAGGCTCACGAAGTTGTCGCCCGGGATGTCCTTGCCGGTCAGCACAATGACCTTGGACCAGTCGAAGCCCGGATCAAGCTCGACGCCGATCAGCCGCGCATGCGCCTCCGTGGACCTGATCGTCTGGCCGTACCAGGCGCCTGGAAAGACCATGTCATCGGTGTAGAGCGCCGTCCCGTTGAGCTTGGCAGGCCCCTCGCGCCGCAGCGGGAAGGAACGCGCCAGCCCGATACTCAGTTCGCCCGCGTCAGGCGCCCAGACGGGTGCGACAGGCGCTTCGGGGCGTGGGGCAGCGCGGGGCGGCCGTGTGGTGAGGGTCATCTGGCTCTGGATGGTACCTGCCGTGTCTGCCCCCGAACCACCCTGCGCCGGTTCTAACGGCCTGCGGGGCAGGCAGCGGGTGCAAAGGGTGTGCGATGGATTGGGTTCTGGCGATCCTTCTGTTCCTTCATATCGGTGGCTCGATCATCGCCTTCAGGCCGACCTACGCGTTCCTGATACTCGGCCCGATGGCCGCGAGCGAGCCTGCCCACCGCAACTTCGCGCTTCGCTTCCAGCAGCGAGTCGCCACGACGCTCGTAGCGCCGTTGGCGGTGTTGCAGGGGATTACCGGGCTCCTGCTCGTATGGCGCATCGGCTTCGAGCTCTTCCAGCGCGGCAGCTGGCTCATCGTCTCGATAGTGCTGTATCTCATAGCGCTGGCCCTCGCGTTCGGCATCATGCTGCCTGGGTTGCGCACGTTGGTCCCAGCCACCGCCGGACCGCCGCCGGCTCCACCAGCCGGATCTGCCTCCGCCGGACCACCGCCGCACATCGCGGCCACCGCACGCCGCGCGCGTATCGCTGGCATGGTTAACGCCGCGCTCATCGTGATAATCGTGTTCCTGATGGTGACCAAGGCCTTCTAGCGGGCCACTACCCCGAGCTATCGCCGCAGCGCTCGACCCGGGAGGGCGCCCGTGTGGTGGCCCTCGTCTACGACGAGCTGGCCATTGACGGCGACGTAGTCAATCCCGTCCGGATAGCTGCGCGGTTCGTCGTACGTGGCATTGGAGCGGACCGTCTCGGGATCAAAGACCACCATGTCCGCCTTGTAGCCGTCGATTAGCAGCCCACGGTCGGTCAGGCCCAGACGTGCGGCAGGTGCCGCGGTCATCTTGCGCACAGCCTCCTCGAGCCCGAGCAGCGCGCGCTCACGGACGAACTCGCCGAGGACGCGCGGGAACGACCCGTAGGTCCGAGGTGATGGCTTGGCGCCGATGAACGTCGAATCGGTTCCGAACATCCCGTCGCGGTGGACGACGAAATGGTGCATCGTCGCCCCCCACGGTCCCGAGGTAACCTGGTTTACGCGCAGGTTCTCGTCGAGCAGCAGATCGCAGATGGTGTCAATGGCGTCCGTGCCCCTGTCGGTCATTACCTCGGCAAGCGTGTGCCCCTCCCAACGGAGGTTGGCCTCCGTCGCGAAGTACCCGAGCCGGACGTCGGCCCACCCGGCCGTTGACGTGTGGGCGCCGCCGTGTTCGCTGAGCTCGGCTCGCACCCGCTCACGCGCGCCACGGTCGGCCAGACGCTCCTTCAGAGGGTCAGGGCCGCCAGCCTGGATCCATTGCGGCAGCTGGATCAGGAGTCGGGTCGACGCCCACTCGTACGGGTACATGTCGAACGTGACATCGAGCCCTTCGGCCCGGGCGCCGTC
>JBPCLD010000037.1:0-5222 GCA_051003655.1 Candidatus Limnocylindrales bacterium
CTCCTGGCGACCGCCGATTGGAACGGCGCGCAGGTGACGCGACGGGCGGGCCAGCTCGAGCCGTTCGACGAAACCCCGTTCATTGCCGAGGCGCTGGAGCGCCCAGGGATGGACAAGATCTTCGAGGCCGCGCTCATTCGGGCCGTTCGTTTCGCGAGTGGCTGAGGCCGGGCGGCTGGAGGAGCCGATCTTGCGCGGATTGGCCATCGACGGCGCCGAGGTTCTCGTCCTGCCCAACGAGGAATCCGTTGCCCGTGAGGCAGCCCGCCGCACGGTCGAAGGGCTACGTTCCGCTCTCGAGGCACGCGGTGTGGCTCACCTTGCGTTGACCGGCGGTTCGTCGGCCATCCCGTTGTACCGCGACCTGTCTGCGGGCGAATGGCGCCACGCCATCAACTGGAGTGACGTCCACATGTGGTGGGGCGACGATCGATTTGTGCCCCGCGACCATCCAGAATCGAACGCCGGGCTCGCCTACCGGCTGCTTTTCGACGTCGCCGCCCATTCCGGCGAGTCGGGCGACGGCGCGGAGGCGGTCGAGGTGCTCGCCGGTGACGCCCCCGGGCTGCCGATTGATCCCGACAAGGTTCATCCGATCGAAATTGAGGAGGCCATCGCGCGCGGCGCCCCGGCCGAATGGGCCGCGCAGCGCTATGCCGAGGACCTGGAGCGCTGGCTGCCACACGACGCCAGCGGTGCGCCCGTGTTTGACGTGTTCCTGACCGGTGTCGGCCCGGACGGCCACACCCTTTCGGTGTTCCCGGGCAGTCCAGCCCTGGCGGCCGACGCACCCATGGTGATGGCCGTACCTGCGCCCACCCACGTCGAGCCGCACCTCGCCCGCGTGACGCTATCGGCGCGGGTGCTGCCAGCGGCCGGGCTGGTGATCGTCATGGCCAGCGGGGCCGCCAAAAGCGAGGTCATTGCCCAGGTGCTCGGAGCGGAGCGCGACCCGGAGCGCTGGCCCGCGCGGGCCGCCATCTTGCCCAACGCTCTATGGCTGCTCGACGCTGAAGCAGCGGCAGGATTGCCGCTCGGCTAGGGGCCGACCAGCAGGAAGTACACCAAGCCGGCCGCCGCGCTGGCCGCGAGCGTCGCGAGCAGTGGCCATCGCAGACGCGTGAGGCCGATGTAGCTGATCACGGCCAGGCCGAGGGCAAATAGATCGACCGATGCCAGCTCGACTGTGTGGAGGCGCAACGGCCCATGACGAAGCTCGCCGGTCACCGCGAACAGCGTCTGCAGGGAGAACCAGATCGCGAGGTTGGCGATCACGCCAGTCACCGCGGCGCTGATTCCGCTCAGAGCGGCCGCGGGGCCCGGCCGGCTACGGATGTACTCGGCGTAGGGCGCCCCGGCAAAGATGAACGTAAAGGACGGCACGAACGTCACCCACGTGACCAACAGTCCCGCCAATGCACCAGCCAGGAACGGGTCGAGTCCAGTTGGTGTCGCGAAGGCAGCAAGGAACGCAACGAACTGGACGACCATGATTAGCGGACCCGGCGTGCTCTCGGCCAGGCCCAGGCCATCGACCATCTGGCGAGCCGTCAGCCAGCCGTAGACGTCGACCGCCTGCTGGCCGACGAAAGCGAGGATCGCGTACGCGCCGCCGAACGTGATGACGGCGGCGAAGGAGAAGAAGAGCGCCAGCTGGGTGAAGATGCTCGAGGGGCCGAGGACGACAAGGAGAGCGACCGTTGGAGCCAGCCAGGCACCGACGCCCAAGAGCAGTGCGCCGATTGACCTGGGCGCGGATGGGCGCGCGAGAGCCTCCGCGTCACTGTCGGTCTCGGGCTCTTCGTCGGACGCCGGCTTCGCATGTCGCTGCGTGACCAGGCCGGCGACTGCGGCACCAATGATGATCAGCGGAAAGGGCATGTCGAAAAAGAAGATCGCGACGAAGGCGGCGATCGCGATCGCGACGTGAGCCCGAGTGAGCAGGGAGCGCCGCGACAGCCGGACCACCGCTGCCGCGACCACGGCGATGACAGCTGGTTTGATCCCGTAGAACAGGCCCTGGACCAGGCTGACGTCGCCGAAGCCCGCGTACAAAACCGACAACACCATCAGCACGACCGCGCCGGGCAGGACGAAGAGGATTCCTGCGGCGAGACCGCCGCGCACGCCGTGCATCAGCCAGCCGATGTACGTCGCGAGCTGTTGCGCCTCCGGTCCGGGCAGGAGCATGGCGTAGTTCAGGGCGTGCAGGAAACGCTTCTCGTCGATCCACCCGCGCCGTTCGACGATCTCGCGATGCATCACGGCGATCTGACCGGCTGGGCCGCCGAAGCTGTTGAGCGCGACGTACGCCCATGCCCGAATCGCCTCGCGGAACGGAACTACGGCGATCGGTTCGGACACGCCCGCGATAGTCGCATAGGGGCCTGGCCGTATGGCGCGGCCCGCGGCAGGGGCGTACGCTTCGGGGCGGAGGTGAGCTGATGATCGGTCGCCTGCTCTCGCGGCTTATCTACGCCCAACAGGGCTGGGCAGCACCGCTCGGCGATTTCAACGTGCGCGTGCTCAAGGCCATGTTTCGGCCGATCAGGCCGATCAAGGACTTCCTGAACGGCAAATGGCTGGGCCACTCTGTCCATGGCGCGCTGACGGACGTGCCAATCGGCGCCTTCACGCTGGCCATCGTCTTTGACCTCTTCGATCTGCGGCTCGCCGCTGACGCTGCAATCGGTTTCGGGATCCTGGCCATGCTCGCTGCGGCGGTTTCCGGCTCGGCCGACTACTCGGACACGGACGACGAGCCGCGCATGGTGGCCACCGTCCACGCGACGCTGATGGTCATCGCCCTGGTGGTCTACGCGATCTCGTTCTGGATGCGGTGGTCGAACCCAGCCGCCGACCGACTCGTGCCCGTTGCCTTGTCACTGGTGGGCTATGGAATCGTCACCGCCGGCGCCTTCGTCGGCGGCGAGCTGGTCTACACGCTCGGCAACATGGTCAATCGCCATGCCTGGCGCTTCTTCGGTGAGCCGAAATGGACCAAGCTCGATCTGACCGAGATCCCCGAGGGCGTTCCCACCGCGGCGAAGGCGGGAGCGCAGAGCCTCGTCGTCGTGCGCAACGGCTCAACTGTGCTGGCCCTACATGCCCAGTGCGCGCATGCTGGCGGCCCTCTCGCCGAGGGCAAGCTCGTCGACGGCCGCATCGAGTGTCCGTGGCACTACTCGCGTTACGACATGGCCACCGGCCGGCGAACCCAGGGGCCAACAACCTACGACCAGCCCCGCTACGACGTCCGCGCCGCGGACGGCGGTGGCTGGGAGGTCCTGCGCGTCACCGGCACCCGCGGCCAGAACGGCTAGGGCGCGGTCGCGCGACGAGCCGAGGACTACCTCAGCAGTGGCACGCTCAGGGTCGCAAGCGCGACGCCAACCAATTGCACCGGCCGGAGGCGTTCGCGAAGGAGCAACGCAGCAAGCAGCGTGGTCACCACCGGATAGAGCGATGACAGCACCACTGCGACTGCCAGCGTGTCGGCGCCGCGCGCAAACACGAAGAAGACGTTGCCGCCCAGGTCCCCGAGACCACTGAGCACGAAGAGCGGCAGGACGCTGGCGAACGTCCGCCCGGAGTCGCGGAGCCGATCGAAGCCAAGGACGCCTGCAGCACGTTCCCGCCCAGTGCCCGCGCCCCGTCGCCACATCGCGACGACGATGGCCAGGACGACGAGAGTGATGCCGAACAGTCGCACGATGGTCAGCGGCCACCACAGCGAACCATCCGAGGTGGCGCGATCGACGCCGATGAAGAACCCGGCGAAGCCGAGTCCGGCGAGAACAACCATTGGCAGCTCGGCGATGTCGGCTCGAATGACACGCCGTTGCTCCGCATTGGCGGGTCGGCTGGGTAGCGAGATGAGGACGACGGCCGCGAGCGCCAGCGCGATGCCGATCGTGCGGGACGCGTCTACTGTCTCGCCGTTGATGATCGCCACCAGAACCGGCACTCCGGCGCCGATCAGGGCCGCCAGCGGCGCTACCACGCCCATCGTGCCGCGGGCCAAGGCGAGATAGAAGAAGGCGAGTCCCGCTACACCAGAGCTGCCGGCTATCGCCGCCCAGAGGATGGAGTCGGCTACCGGCGCCGCCTCGCCGACCACCAACAGGATCAGCCCGGTCGCCACCATGCCGATTCCCTGGCTGGCCAGCATCGCAGCCAGGACGCTCGCGTAACGCGAGACGAGGCCGCCAGCGAAGTCTCCCGCGCCCCACGAGAAGGCAGACAGAAGGCCGAAGATGGAGCCTGGACCGATCAGTGCTCCTCCGTTGGCCAGAGTGGTTCGTGCTCGACTGTCGCGCCAGATGCGACCGCCGACTCATCAGCAGGTGCGGGTGCAGCCGATCCCTGGCGGCCGTTGCCGTTGCCTCGTGCGGGGCGCGGCGCGGGAGCCGGCAAAGTGGCGTTCGACCACATCGACAGCGTCTCGGCCGGACCGGCCACGGCGACGGCCTCGGGCACGTCGCGTTCGGTCGGCGCAGGTAGCTCCACGACGCGGTCGGCCAGGCTGTCGTATCGATCGGAAGTGGTCAAGTAGATGACCTGGTGTTCGCGGGCGATGTCCTTCAGCAGCGCCAACGCTCGTCGGGCGCGGTCGTCGTCGAAAGTGATGAACGGGTCGTCAAAGACGAGTGGCGGGGTGGCGGGCTGCGTGACCTGGCGGACTATGCCCAGACGGGCGCACAGGTACAGCTGGTCGAGGGTGCCCTGCGACAACCGCCGAACGTCGAGCCAGTCGTTCGTCTCGGGCGAGAAGACCGTGAACGTGAGCGTCGCTTCGTCAACCCGCAGCCGCCGGTAGCGCCCGCCCGTGATGCGCTCGATATCGCGTGCCATGCGCTGCTCCAGGAAGCGCGCGGCCTTCTTCATCGTCGCCTGTTCAGCGCCGTTGAGGGTAGTCAGCACGTCCTCGTAGATACGCAGGCGCCGCTCTGCAGATGAGAGCGACTCCTCCGCGGCCTCCAGCATCTCGGCGTCAGCAGCGACCTTTTCGGCGTCGACTTCGTTGGCCATGACGCGAGCGTCTGCCTGTGCCTCCGCCTGGAGGGCTGCCTCACGGGCGGGTGTCAGGCGCTGCACGGCCACTTTGAACGCGGCGAGGTGCGTGTCCGGCTGTCGGCCAAGATCGCCCATGCCCGCCAGCGCGTGGCGGTATTCGTCGGCCTCGGCCGCCGCCTTGTCGCGCAGGATGGCCACGTCTTCGC
>JBPCLD010000038.1:0-5759 GCA_051003655.1 Candidatus Limnocylindrales bacterium
GTCCGGCACGTCCTTTTCGGCCGCCGCCTGTCGATCCACGAGGAGGCCAACGAGCGGTTATCCAAGAAGAAGGCGCTGGCGATCTTCAGCTCCGATCCGATCAGCTCGTCCGCATATGCGACGGAAGAGATCCTGCGCGTCCTGGTGCTCGCCGGGGCTGCCGTGCTGCTGGTCAGCCTGCCGATCGCGATCGCCGTCGCGGTGCTCTTGACGGTGGTGTCGCTGAGCTACCGCCAGATCGTTCGCGCCTACCCGTCTGGCGGCGGCGACTATGCCGTCGCGCGACGCAACCTGCCGCGCATGGCCTCGTTGATCGTTGCCGCCGCGCTCCTCCTCGACTACGTCATGACCGTGGCTGTGTCGACCGCGTCGGCGTCGGAGCAGGTCATCTCGGCAGTCCCGGACCTGGCCAACTTCCAGGTCGGGATCGCCGTTGTGGCCATCATGCTTATAACCCTCGGCAACATGCGCGGGCTGTCCGAGTCGGGCAACATCTTCGCCGTCCCGACGTACCTGTTCGTCGGCTCGGCATTGCTCATGATCGTCATCGGGGTGTTCCGCATCGTCGTGAATGGGGAGAGCGCCCCACCGCCCAATCCCCTTCCGGGAGCCCCAGCGGTGCCCGAGATGCTTGGCGTACTGCTACTGATTCGCGCGTTCGCCTCCGGGTCAGTGGCCCTGACCGGAATCGAGGCGGTCGCCAACGGCGTCCCTGCCTTCAAGCCACCTGAACCAAAGAACGCGGCGGCGACTCTCTCCGCCGTGGCGGTCATCCTGGCCGTCCTGTTCGTGGGCATCACCTTCGTCGCCTACTCCTTCGGCATCGTGCCCATCGATGACCCGATCCGGCGCACGGTCATCAGTCAGGTCGCGGCGGTGATCTACGGCGACGGCTCGATCGGTTTCTACCTGTTCCAGACATTCACGGCACTGATCCTCTTCCTGGCCGCGAACACGAGCTACAACGCTTTTCCGCGGCTGGCCGCGATCCTTGCCCGCGACGGCTACATGCCGCGCCAGTTCAGCTTCCGCGGTGATCGACTGGCCTTCAACTCGGGCATCGTCGTGCTCAGCATCGTGGCATTGGTCCTGCTCATCGCCTTTGGCGGCGACACCCACGCCCTTATCCCGCTGTACTCAGTTGGCGTATTCGTCGCCTTCACAATCGGCCAGTCGGGGATGATCTTCCACTGGCTGCGCGAGAAACCGCAGGGGTGGCAGCGTGGGCTGGCGATCAACCTCCTCGGCTGCACGATGACGGGTGTCGTGGCCGTCGTTGTGCTCATCGCCAAGGCGCCCACGTCCCTACTTGTTGCCGTCGTGATCCCGGTCCTGGTGGTGCTAATGCTCTTCATTCATCGCCAATACGAGGCATCGGCCGGTCACCTCGCCGTCAGGGCGGATGCTGTCTTCCCGCCACCACGCCGCGACGAGCGTGTGATCGTCCCCATCCCGAGCATCAACCGCGCCGTCGTGCAGGCAGTCAATGTCGGCCGGTCCATCGCGCCGGACGTTCGCGCCGTCCTGATATCGGATGAGCCCGAGGAGGCCGCCGCCATTCGTGAGCAATGGGAGCGCCAGGTGCCTGACGTGCCGTTGGTCATCGTCGAATCCCCGTACCGCGCCTTGGTCGGACCGCTTCTGGCCTACCTCCAGGTTCTCGATGAGACCTGGCCGGATGGCAAGGAGTACCCGGTCACCTTTGTCGTCATCCCCGAGTACGTGGCTCGAAACTGGTGGGAGCGAATCCTCTACAACCAGTCCGCCAATCGCCTGCGGCGCGCGCTGATCGGCAGGCCGCACACCGTGGTCGTCAATGTCCCGTACCGGCGTGAGGAGGAAGAACCCGAATCCGAGAGAGGGCCGGCCGATCAGTAGCCGGTGTACGCTTCGCCGACATGCCTGAACAGAAGCAACGGGGGCCGTTCCGCAAGGCTGTGCTCGGCCTCAACGGCGGTCCGACCGACGAGCTGGTGGTTCATCTCGGGTGCCAGCTGGCCAAGTCCGCCGGCAACGCCGAGCTTGTCGCCGTCCACGTGATCGAGGTCGATTGGCGCCACGAGCTGTCCGAGGAGCTGTCGATGGAGAACGAGACGGCGTCCGCGTTGCTCGACATGGCCGAGGGCATCGCCGAGCAGTACAAGGTCAAGCTGAGTGGCGACCTGCTCCAGGCACGCGAGGTCGCTGCGGCGCTGGTCGACGAGGCAATCGAGGTCGGCGCCGATGCGATCATCGTCGGCCTGCCCTACCGGCAGCGCTTCGGAGGCGATTTCGCAATCGGCGACGCGATCCCATATATCTTCCAGAACGCCCCGTGCCAGGTCATCGTCGTCCGCGAGGCTGTTGCCAGCAGCGCCGAGCGCCAGAACGGCCCAGGCCAGTTGGAGTTTGCAAGCGCCGGGGGAGGTCGCTAGGTGCGCGTCGTGATCGTTGGGTGTGGACGCGTTGGCGCAGGCATTGCCGAGCGGATGGCGCGTAGCGGCAACGAGGTGACTGTCGTAGATATCAGCAGTGACGCGTTCGCCAAGCTGGAGCCGGATTTTCCGGGCCAGGCCGTGCGCGCTGACGGGACTGAAGAAGACGTGTTGAGACGCCTCGGTACAGAAGGCGCGGACATGTTCTTCGCGCTCACCGAGGGCGACAACCGCAACATCCTGGCGGCGCAGTTGGCGAACGAGACGTTCGGCGTGAAGCAGGTCGTGGCGAAGATCAACGACCCCGTGCGCGCCGAGGCCTACACGATGCTCGGCATCGGCACCATCTGCAGAACGCGCCTCCTCGTTGACGCGCTGGCCCAGTACGCAGGCCTCGAGGCAGATCCCGGTGCGAGCGGCGTGCGACCGGCGACGCTTCATCACGAGCACGAAGCTCACACCCCATCGGAACCGCAAACAGTGGAGCGCTAGCAACCATGTATATCGTCATAGTCGGCGGCGGGAAGGTCGGCTATTTCCTGTCCAAGGAGCTGCTCGAGGCCGGCCACGAGCTGGTGATCCTCGAGAAGAACGCCGCTCGGGCGCGCCAGATCGCGGACGAGCTGGGCAGCATCGTGCTGAACCGCGACGGGTGCGAGGGCAAGCACCTTGCCGAGGCCGGCGCGAACCGCGCTGCCATCGTCGCCGCGGTGACCGGTGACGACGAGGACAACCTGGTCGTCTGCCAGATGGCCAAGCATCACTTCGACGTGCCGCGCACCATCGCCCGAGTCAACAATCCCAAGAACGAGACCCTCTTCCGCCACCTCGGCGTCGACGAGATCATCAGCCCCACCCGGATGGCCCTGGCATCGATCGAACAGGACATTCCCGTCCACGAACTGCTCCACCTGGCGGACCTGAAAGGTGGCGAGCTTCAGCTGCTCGAGGCGCAGATTGCCGAGGATTCGCCGGCGATCGGGCGCCGTGCCTCGGACATCCCGCTGCCCGACGGCTGCTCCCTGTTCGTGCTCCTGCGCGGCAACGGCGTGCAGGCGATCAAGAGCGAGACGGTCTTTGAGGTCGGCGACAAGGTGCTCGCGATCTCGCGCGCCGAGTGCGAGCTGTTGCTGCGCCGTGAGCTGATCGGCGACGGCGAGCCAGTCCGCGCTGCCGCGGCCCGCTGACGACCCCGACCGACTGACCGCTCCCGGCCCGACTACCCGCTCGACCCAACACCCGGACGCCGGGCGCGACCTGCGCCTGCCGAGCGCAGCGTCAGTGCTGCGACGCGGACTCCTGGTTTGGGGGCTTGGCCACCTGGCCCTCGGCGACAGGCGCGGCTGGCTGCTGATGGTCCTGCAGCCGATCTCCATTGCCGGGGTCCTCGTCGCCGCGCAGCTCATCGACGGCACGCGCTGGCTCATCGTTCTGCCGCCGCTCGCGGCGCTGCTCGTCGTCTGGCTCGCCCAGGCGGTCCACGCCCACCAGCGGACGATCGAGCTGGGCGCAACACCCGGCGGCGAGCTCCAGGCGGCTCTGTTCCTGCCCATCGCAGTTGCGGTGCTGACGGCGTTCTGGCTGGTCGGCGGCCGCCACGGCTCACCGGCGGCGACGCTCGAGGGCTACGTCGTAGCGTGGATGTCGGGGCACTCAGAAACGGCATCCGGCCTATACGCGACCCATGTCGAACCGGCAGACCTGGAGGCGACGTGGGATGGCCAATTCGCGTACCTCACGGACCGGATCAGCCTGCTGGCGGCTCAGTTTGGTCCGGCCAGTGGCCTCGACCCGACCCGGCCATTCGACAACCTACGCTTTCGTGACCCGGTCACGACGGGACCCGGCCGCCAAGTGGTCGAAATCGACATAGTCCGCCGCCAGCGTGTCGAGACGACGGTGCTCGGGATCGTTCCGACCGCGAGCCAGGAGACGGTGATCGTGGAACAGGCGGGGGTGATCACACTCTCCCTCGCTCCTCAGCCGCCCGCGGAGTGGCTGCCCTTCGGCCGGCTGGAATCCTCCTCGTGGCGGATCGGCGGCGTGACCATCGGCGGTCCGTGATGTGCCCCGGCGGTACGGGGCCCGTCGAGCAGACGCCTCAGCGTAGGTGGCGGCCGAACACCATGGGCCCTGACGGCAACTAATGCGCCGGCCTCCTGGGATCGGGCAACAGACCGTGGTACGTGGCATCAAAGCAACAGGTGTTGTGACTCCAACATGGTCAGCATCCTTGACAACATTGTTGTCATGTTTTAGGGTCCGGCCCAATGAACGAAACGAGCGCTGACGAAGGCCGACTCGGGCGGGATCCAACCAGGCCGGTTTACGTCATCAGCGTCGCCGCCGAGCTGGTCCGCGTACACCCGCGGACGCTGCGCATCTATGAGTTGGAGGGCCTCGTCTGCCCGGCCCGTACGCGCAGCAACATCCGCCTGTATTCCGAGCACGACATCCGCCGCGTCCTGTGGATTCGTCACTTGACGCGCAACCTCGGCGTCAACCTTGCAGGGATTCGCGTGCTCTTCGAGCTCGAGGAGCGACTCGGAACGCGCATTCTCGAAACCCTCTACGAGGACCGGACCACCGGCGCCAAGGCCCACTTGGAGGCCGCGACCATCGAAGAAGCCAACCGCGTCAAAGAAGCGGCCAGCCGCTAGAGACCTGCTGAGCATTCAAGGAGCGAAATGACCGAGACAATCGAAACTGACGAGCAGGTCGAGCAGGGCCAGCCTGATTCAGAGGGGATCCGCGAGCTACCTCTCGTGGCGCTGCGCGAGACGGTCATCTTCCCGGAGATGATCGTCCCGCTTCAGGTGGGCCGGGACAAGTCCGTCCAGGCACTCAACAAGGCCGTCGCTGACGGTACGCCGATCGCGCTGGTCACCCAGCGCCAGGCCGACCGCGAGGACATCGGCGAGGCTTCCGAGCTCTTCGAAGTCGGAACACTGGCCAAGATCGCGCAGGTCGTCCAGCTTCAGGACGGCACCGTGCGCGCAATCGTGCAGGGCCAGCAACGCCTTCGGCTGCTCGAGTTCATCGAGTCGGAGCCGTTCATCCTCGCCCGCGTAGAGCTGGTCGAGGAGGAGGCTGCCAGCGGCCTTGAGGTCCAGGCGCTGGTACGCAGCGTCCAGGGCCAGATCGAGCAGTACGTGCAGTCCGGCGCGCCGGTGCCGCCCGAGGCGGCCGTCGCCGCGCGCAACATCACCGAGCCCGGGCTATTGGCCGACATGGTCGCCTACAGCCCCGACATGTCCACCGAACAGCGTCAGGAGCTGCTCGAGACGATCGACGTCCACGAGCGCCTGAAGCTCGTCTCGTCGTTCCTCGCCCGCCAGATCGAGA
>JBPCLD010000039.1:0-21339 GCA_051003655.1 Candidatus Limnocylindrales bacterium
AGCAGCTCCGAGATGCCGTCCGCGCCGATCTGACCGGCGCCGATGTGCTCGTGCCGGTCGAGGTGGGATCCAACGGTCGTGCGCGAGTCGTTCAGGTGCAGCATCACCACGCGCTCGCGACCGAGGATCGCGTCAATCCGCGAGACCAACGCCTCCACGCCGGCCACGCGCGAAATCCCGTAGCCGGCCCCCCACAGGTGCGCCGTGTCCAGGCAGACGCCTATCTGGTCCATCGGCAAGCCAGCGGCCGCAGCCGCCGAGACGATGTCTGCCAGATCCTCGATTGATGAGCCGATCCCATCGCCGCTGCCGGGAGCATTCTCCAGGACGAGCATCGGCAATGGGAGGCCGGCACTTCTGACTTCTGGCCCCGACGCTTCCGCGAGGGCGCGGCCCATGCCCGTGACAAGCCTGCGGATGCCCTCGTCGCGCTCCAGGCCGCGGTGAGACCCGATATGCATCACGACGAACGAGGCGCCGTACTGCGATCCGACCCGGAGTTCGTTGGCCACCGTGCCAATCGACTTGTGCCAGAAGTCTTCGTTGCCGCCGCACAGGTTGATCAGGTATGGCGCATGAACGGCAACCGGGCCGATACCAGCTTCGGCCAGACGCTCACGAAAGGCGGCCAGTGCGGCCGGGGGTTCCTGCCGCCGGCGCCACGCTGTCGGGTTGTCGGTAAAGACCTGGATGGCGGTCGCGCCAATCTCCTTCGCCCGATCGGCAGCCTTCAGCAGCCCGGCGGCAAGCGGCAGATGTGGACCGATCAGCCGCGCGGGAATGGCGCTCGCACCTGTGTCGGAACTGCTGGACATCTGGCCGATCGTATGCCTAACGGTCGCAGGCCGACGGAACGGCCATCAGGGACTGGTTTGATAGCCGTCAAATCCTTGCTATGATCTGAGCATGGATATGGAACTCCTTACCGCACTGAAAGCTCTTTCCGACGCATCGCGGCTGCGCATCGTCGGTCTTTTGGCCGAAGGCCGGAAGCTGTCGGTCGAGCAGCTTGCGGCCGCGCTTTCCCTTACCCCGGGAACCGTCGTTCATCATCTGAAGCGGCTACGCGAGGCGGGACTAGTCGAGTCGCAGCCACGCCCACCGTACGTCGACTACTCGTTGCGCCTTGGACGGTTAGGGCAGATCGGCGGCGAGCTCCATGGGCTGGTCCGTGAGCAGTCGGGCGATTCGACGGAGCCGATGTCACGTCCCGAATGGGCAAGTGCCGAAGAGGGTCGCACCCTGCGCGCCTTCTTCGACGGTGATCGGCTGCTGAGCATCCCCGCGCAACACGCAAAGAGACTGACGGTTCTCCGGTTCCTGGCCGAGACAGTATTCGAGCGCAAGCGCAAGTATCCGGAGAAGGAGCTCAACCAGCTGCTGGCGCTGCGCCACCCGGACGCGGCCTCCCTGCGCCGCTACCTCGTCGACGAGGGTTTCATGACGCGCAAGTCGAGCGTGTACCGGCTCCGGCCGCGTCGGGAGTGGCCGGCGCAGCCGGGTCAGCGCTCGCGGGCCAAGGTCAGCGCCGAGACCGCGAACGCGCCCGCCTCGTAAAGGGCGCCTGCGCACCCAGCAAGCGTCGCGCCGCTGGTCACGACGTCATCGACCAGCACCAGCCATCGGCCACTGATCTCTCCGGCGTGACGCGGCGCGACGCCGAACGCCTGGCTGACGTTGCTCTGCCGCGCGCGGCGTCCGAGCTGGTGCTGGGCCGTCGTCCGCGCCGCGCGCTCGAGGGCACCCACCACCCGCAGGGCGAGGCGCTCGCCGACGCCGCGCGCCAACAGCTCAGCCTGGTCGAAGCCGCGCTGCCGTCGCCGCTCGGCGTGAACGGGCACCGGCACGAGGATGTCGCCGCCGACGCCAGCCCGGCGCCAGCGCGCGGCCATGAGTTCCGCCAGCGGCGCCACGAGCCGAAGCTCACCGTCGTACTTCAATGCGTGGACGCTCGCCCGCGCCGGGCCGTTGAACGACGCGCACCACTCCAGCTGGACGATGCCGCGCGGCTGGCTGGATGCGAGGCCGACCGGCACCCCTGGCGGCTCATCAAGCCGTCGACTCATGTGCGCGAGGCACGCAGCGCAGACGGCCAGCCCTTCGCGCCCGCAGCCCGGGCACGTGGGCGGCAGGAGCAGATCCAGGACCTTTTTCACGGCCCCAGCGTGACCTGAGAGTCTCACCCGCCGCTTACCGCCGACTTATACATCGATTTTGATGCCGCACCCTGCCCCCGGAGGTCGCATGCGGCCTCACGCCATCCGCCCTTGGTCGAGGAGAGCAAGGTGAGTGCGTACTCGGCCAATCCCCGCGCGTTCTTCCGCGCAAATGCATGCGCTTCAGGACGAGCTTCACGGTCGCTTTCACCTCCGCTGCGGGGTCAAGTCGACGCGGCGCGAATGTCGCCCAGGGGAAGACCGGTCTCGATATAGGCCACCGGTGCGCCGGGTATTAGTCAGCGTTGATGGTGTCGGCGATCGCGCTGAGGATGTCGTTGATCTGAGTGCCGAAGAACGTCAGCGCCACCATGGCCACGATGACGATGAGCGCCACGATCAAGGCATATTCGGCAAGGCTCTGACCGAGCTCCCTACCTCCCGCGCGACGGATCCGCGGCTGGCCCATGCGACGTCACCCTCCGACTGCCCTGCTTCGATCTTCCTTCGCGGGCGCGGCGATGCTAGCAGCGCTGCAAAGGGACGGTCGCCGGAAATCAAGGGGCGTGGCTCTTGCCCGAGAGCGCCTGACTGGCGCATAACAAGGCGCCGGCCGTTTCCGGCCGGCACTCTAAGTCGGCCGCAAACCGTGGGACTACGGGAGCGGAGTCCCACCGTCGTCAGCAACAGTCCTGCTGCGTGCGCGGCCGGTGCCACAGGGCAACGACTACACCGCTCGCTCGAGCGCTGGAGGCGTTCCTCGGCCTGCGCGCGGCGTTCCTCCTGGCGCTGTGCCTCCGACCCGGCCTGTTCGTGCTCGAGCTCCGTTATAGCTCGGCCAGTGGCTGGGTCATGTCGTCTTCGTCGCCGGCGGCTGGAGCGCCGGCTCCAATCAATCGTCCGGGATCCGAATCCAGCCCTGCTTCATGGCGTAAACCACTGCCTGCGTGCGGTCGTTCACCGACAGCTTGCGCAGGATGGAGCTCATGTGGTTCTTGACTGTCTGCTCGCTGATCGTCAGGGCATAGGCGACCTGCTTGTTGGTCATGCCCTTGGCGATGTTGTCGAGGATCTCGACCTCGCGCGGCGAGAGCGGGGCGAAGATGGGCGCTGCTTCCTGGCCGTAGACGGCTAGTTCGCGGAACTCCTTCAGCACCCGGCTTGCGACGGCAGGCCGAGAGAAGACCTTGTCGTTGATGAGGTACTCGCCGGCGCGAACGCGGCGAATGATCGTCACCAGGTCTTCGGGGCTAATGTCCTTGAGGATGAACGCGGCCGCGCCGGCCTTGATCGCCTCGAATAGCTGGTCCTCGTCCTCAGCCACGGCCAGGGCGATGATGCCCGCGCTGGGCACCTCGCGCTTTACGCGCTGTGTCGTCTCGATGCCACCCGGTGCGGGCAGCGAAAGATCGAGGAGAACGATGTCGGGGGTCAGCTCCACGGCCATCGTGAAGGCATCGCGACCGTCTTCGGCCTCACCGACGATGTCGAAATCGGGCTCACCTTCCAGGATCTGGCGCATGCCGACCCTGAAAAGCGCGTGATCATCGACCAGCAGGATCTTGGTCCGCTGCTCGGGGTTGCGTCGGTCCGGACCGCCTCGCCGGCGATCGGGACCCCCGTAGTTCTGTTCCATGGTGGTCAACTCCTCCGCTTACCCTCCAATGTCGGTGGTGAGCCGCACGACGGTGCCGGCGGCGGGACTGGTTGTTATCGATAGCTCTGAGCCGAGCAGGTCGGCTCGCTCGCGCATGAAGCGCAGTCCGAAATGGCGCCGGTTGGGGTGAGCGGTCACCCCGTCAAGATCGAATCCCCGGCCATCGTCGCCTACCTCCAGCTGCCATTTGCGACCCCCGTCCGGTTCGTCGATGGTCCGCGTGACCATCCAGGCGCGCGTTGCGCCCGAGTGCTTGGCGATGTTGCGGAGCGCCTCCTGGGCGACGCGCAGGACGACGGTCCGGACTGCGTCCTGGAGATGCTCGCCTGAGGTCTGGAATGTGACGTCGATCGGCAGACCGGAGCGTTGGCTGACCGCCATTGCGCTGTCACGCAGTGCCTCATCGAGATCCTCGGCCTCGCCGAGCGATGGGCGCAGCTGGTTGATGTAGCCGCGCAGGGTGTCGAGTTCACGCTCGAGGATCTGGCGCAGCGTGACCAGCTCCGAGTGCACGGTCCCGTCGCCATCGATACCTGGCTCCCGCAGCGCGCGCTCCAAGATCTCGGTCTGAAATATCGCGTTGGCGAGTGCTTGGGCGGGACCGTCGTGCAGCTCTTCGGCCAGGCGCGAGCGCTCCTGCTCCTGGGCCTCAAGGATGACCATCGACATTTGCGTCAGCACGTCCTCACCGGTCGTGCCACCGGTCCCGTCGGGGAGCGATTGGGCGAGCGCGCGGATCTGATCGAACGCGTGCGAGACGGGCTCATTGGCCCTGCCACCCGCGGCGTCGAGATGCACCTGACGGCCCACGGTGCGGCCCTCCATTCCAGGCCGAGTATATGTAGTCCCCTCCTCACGAACGGAGCCGTCGCGACGGTTCGGTTGATCGCTCATCGCACACACTCGCGATCGATCAGGTACACGGTTGCTCCGCCGGTGATCGCTGATGCCAGTGGCTTGAAGCAGCTGTCCTGTGCTGTGGCAAGGTCGTGCGGATAACGACCTCGACCCTCGACCAGCACCACGGCCTGCGCCTCGAAGTTGCGGGCGAGATCAAGAAGGACCTCTACGGGCTCGTCGGGCAGCGCCAGAGTGGGGCCTGCGACGAAGTTCCAGATGTAGTCGGTAACGAAGCCGTGGCCGGAGGCCAGCTGCTCGCCGATGCGGACGTAGTAGTACCAAGTCCGGGTAGGCCGGCCTGACAAACAGGGCACCCACAGCCGCTCGCACCAGAAATGCAGGGGCGAATAGGACCACGGGGATCATGAGGCGGTGCAGCGTAGCAACGGCCGTACGGCCCGCAGCAGGGTACAAAAGGCCTATACGGATCGGTGTATAGGTACGAAATAGCCATCGGCCGCTGTCGCGAAATGTCTACGCTCGTGCTGAGATGACCAACGATGAACGCCGCGCCTGGCTGGGCCTCACTCTCCTGCACGGCGGTGTTCTTGTGGACTTCTCTTCGCTGGTTATATCTTTTTCGTTGCCGCACCGATGAAGCAGTCGATGGGCTTCGATGTCGTCTCCTACTGGCGGCTTGATCTTGCCGACCCCTACCACGGCAGGGTTGGGGACCTCGGCTTCTTCCCATACTCGCCCGCCGTGGCGCTGCTGTTCGCGCCGTTTGCCGCGCTGCCCTGGCAGGCCTTCGCGACGCTCTGGTACGGAGTCCTTCTCGGTGCCCTGGCTTTTCTCGGTCGTCGCTCCATGCTTGTCCTGCTCGCGTTTCCGCCGGTGGCGATCGACCTTTACCACGGCAACATCCACCTCCTGCTCGCGGCAGCGATCGTGGTCGGCTTCCGATACCCGGCTGCCTGGTCGTTCGTGCTGTTGGCCAAGGTCACGCCCGGAATCGGCCTGCTCTGGTTCCTCTTCCGACGCGAATGGCGCTCGCTCGGCATCGCTCTGGGCGCCACCGCGGCGATCGCCGCCGTCACTGCCGTGGTGCTGCCGACCCAATGGGCGGAGTGGCTGACGATCCTCGTGACCGGCGCCGCCACACCGCCGCCGGCGCCGGCGCTCCCGATCCCGATCTGGCTGCGCCTGCCCGTTGCCGCAGCGATCCTCTACTGGGGCGCGAAAGGAGACGCCCGCTGGGTTGTGCCGGTCGCTGCCGCACTCTCGGTGCCCGCCTTATGGCCCGGCGCCTTGGCGATCCTTGCTGCGTGCTGGCCGCTCACGGGCAAGGCGGATGCCTCAGCCGCGGCCAGCCAGCAAGACCCCGACTACCATGCGGCGGATGCCCGACAGTCCAGAGGAGAACGCGAGCCCGTCACGGCCTAGCGTTACCCTCGTACTGCCGGCGTACAACGAGCACGCGCGCATCGGATCCGCGCTCGACGAGCTGTTCGGTTACCTGAACAGCCGGGCTCCAGGGCGCGAGGGCGGATGGCCCGCCACGAACATGGGCCCGGTGGAGGTGCTCGTCGTCGACGATGGCAGCGATGACGATACGGCGGCGATCGTCGAGGCCCGGACGGAGAGCAATCTGCGGGTCCTCCGTGAGCCCCACACCGGGAAGGGCGGCGCCGTCCGCGCAGGGATGCTCGCGGCAAGCACGGACCTGATCCTTTTCGCCGACGCCGACCTCGCCACGCCGGCCGACCAGCTGCCGCTGCTGACTGACGCGCTCGCCACGAACGATATCGCCCTCGGCAGTCGCGTCCATCCCGACGGCACGGATCGCCGCAGCACCCAGGCCCGACACCGACGGGCGCTGGGCAAGGTGTTCCACGCGCTCGCCGCCTTCTGGGTGACGGGCCAGGTGCCCGACACGCAGTGCGGCTTCAAGGGCTTCAGCCGCGACGCCGCGCACGACCTATTCGCTCGCCAGATGATCGGCAGCATCGTCTTCGACGCGGAGATCATTCATCTTGCCCGGCGGCGCGGCTACTCGATGTCGATCGTGCCCGTCCAGTGGTCGGATAAGCGTGGCTCCCGGATGCGCGTCAGCCCGTGGCTCGCAGTCCGAGTGCTTTTCGACCTCGTCCGCATCCCCCTCATCCATCGCGGCGTCCGGCGGCGATAGGCATTAAAGTGGCCTAACCCTTCGTGCACACTTCCCCGGTTACCCTCGCATCAACTGGCTCGCTGGTCGCGCGCCGAACCGCGTTCGACGCGATCCCGCGACAGGCCTGGGACCGGCTTCTGGCCGCGACTCGGGCAGCGACTCCATTCTCAAGATGGACCTTCCACCGCGCGTGGTGGGACGCATATGGATCCAACGCCCACGATGAGTACCTCCTCGTGAGCCCAGCGGACGTCGCCAACGAGCAGGCGAGCATCCGCGCGATCGTCCCGCTGATGCATCGCCACGAGGTTGAGCCAGACGACCTGCCCACGCACACCGTCGTTCGCGAGCATTCGCCGACCTGTCAGCCAGTCCCGGACGAGGCAAGCGCGGTCATGTTCGGTGCCAGCTACCACTCGGACTACGCCACGTTGCTGGCAGCAGAGGAGGACCTTGAAACCTCCGCGAGCGCAATGGCCCGCGCGCTCGCTGACTCATCCGAGCAGTACAACGGCAACCAGCCATGGGACGTGATCGACCTTCGCCGGCTTCGAGAGGTTGACCCCGCGCTGCCCGCGCTCGAGTCGGCCTTCAGCCAAATGGCGAACGATGAGGACTGGAGCGCCACGCGCGAGCAGGAAGATGTCTGTCCGGTCGTTACCGTTCGGGGCGACACGTGGGAGGAGTACCTGGCCACGCTCGACAAGAAGGCCCGCCACGAGATTCGACGAAAGCTGCGTCGCGCCGCTGCGGCAGGCGAACTCTCGATCGAGATCAGCGCGCCCACGATCGAGGCCGTCGACGAGTTCATTCGGCTCCACGTTCTGCGCTTCGGCGAGCGCGGGCTCTTTCCCGACAACGAGGGCGGCGCTCGCAGCCGTCGATTCGTGCATCGGCTGGCAGAGCTCGAGCGAGCGGAACCGGACGGCGGAGTGCTGCACGTGGCCCGGGTGCGATGTGGCCCACGGCTCGTATTCGCCGCGCTCGCCTTCGACGACGGCCACACCTCGTACCTCTACAACGCCGGCATGGACCCTTCCGCGTCCGACGCGTCGCCGGGTGTGATCGGAGCGGCGCTCTACTTCCAGAACCGGATCGAGGCCGGACGCCGCCGGTTCGATTTCCTCCGTGGAAACGAGCCGTACAAATACGAATGGGGCGCGGTCGACGAGCCCATCTACCGGTTGCTCGTCCAGCGCAGCGCACAACAATGAACGGCAGGATCACCGTCATCGAGCTGATGGCCAGCGGCGCCGGCGGAGGCGCCCAGGTTCACGTGCAGAACCTGGTCGAGGGGCTTGATCCCAATCGGTTCGACGTCGAGGTCATCAGCCTGTCAGAAGGCCCGGCAGTGCGGCGCATCCGCGTCACGGGCACGACTGTGCACGTCGTCGACGAGAGTGACGATGGCCGCGCCCTGGCGAGCGTCCTGTCGCTGCTGCGCGAACGCCCGCCAGAGATCCTTCACAACCACATGTTCCGGGCCGAGGTCGTCGGCACTCGGGCTGCGTTGACATTGGCCGAGGACGGCCTGCCCAAGCCCTACGTCATCAGCACGATCCACTCGAGCCGCATCCGCAGCGAGGAGGACCGCGTGCTTCTGCGCAGGCTGACGCTGTCGATGGATAGGCTGATCGCGGTCAGTCGGGCCACCGTCGCCAAGATCGTCGCCGAAGGCCGCACGCCGGCGCCGGTTGAGCTGATCTACAACGGAGTCGATCTCGAACGCTATGACGTGACCGAGGCGTGCTGCACGTTGCCTGAGGAGTACGGCTTCCCCGAGGGGACGCCGCTGGTCGGCGTCGTCGCCCGGCTGGAACCGGAGAAGGGCCACGCAACCCTGATCGCAGCCTGGCCGCTGGTGCTCGAGAAGGTTCCGGAGGCACGGTTGCTGATCATCGGGGAGGGAAGCCAGCGCGCTACGCTGGAGGCCCAGGCCGAAGGGTTGGGCCTGCTCGGCGAAGCGTGCAGCGAAGACCAGTGCGTTGGCACTCGGAAAGCTCGTCCCGGGGCAATGGTTCTTTTCACCGGCCTGCGCGATGACGTGCCGTCCGTGACCGCGGCGCTGGACGTGGCCGTCCTGCCGTCATATCGCGAAGCCCAGGGATTGGCCCTTCTTGAGGCCATGGCGCTGCGCCGCCCGGTCGTGGCGTCCCGAGTCGGCGGCGTGCCGGAGATGATCGAGAACGAACGCACCGGCCTTCTCGTCCCATCGCGCGATCCAGCTGCGCTTTCGGCCGCGATCGTCCGATTGCTCACCGATCATCCGCTCGCCGACATGCTTGCTCGCGCCGGCCACGACTTCGTGCTGGCCAACTTCTCGTTGGAACATGTGGTCCGCGCCGTTAGCCAAATCTATGAAGAAGGTGCAGCTGCAGTTACTGCCCGGTCAGGAGCAACCCGCACCGCGGCGTAGAGGAGTCTCGATCCCAATGTTGAATCCCGCCGAAGGCTCAATTGTTGTCACCGGCGAAGGACGCGTGTCCGTCGTGCCTGACGTCGCCGATCTACGCCTCGGCGTAACCATCGCGCGGCTCACCGTCGTCGAAGCACGACAGGATGCGGCCACGACCATGGCATCGATCCTCACGGCGGTCGAGGCAGCCGCCATCCCAAAGGCGGACGTCCGGACCTCATTGCTGTCGGTCCAGCCGCGCTACGACTACCGCGATGGCAAGCCGCCCGAGCTGAGCGGCTATGAGCTCTCGAACGTCGTGGAAGTCACGGTCCGCGATCTGGCCAAGCTCGGCGACGTCGTCGACGGCGCCCTGAAGGCAGGAGCCACGAGCATGGATAGCCTGACTTTCCGACTGGACGACCCCGCTCCCGCCGAACGCCAGGCGCGCGTGCGGGCGATGGCGAACGCACGTGCCCGAGCCGATGTTCTCGCCGAGGCTGCCGGTCTATCGATCAATGGAGTCGCTTCAGTTATCGAAGGCGGCGCAATGCCGCCACCACGACCGTTCGCCAAGGCCGAGCGGATGATGGCCGCAGACGCCGCGACTCCCGTCGAATCAGGTTCGCTCGACGTTGCCGTGTCCGTAACGGTGAGCTACCGCACGACCTGATTCGGCCAGTGCCGCCAGATTACGGCTTGACGGTCGCCCAGTAACGCTCGGCGTAGCCCGATACGCCGCCGGCGAGGGCGATGCGAGCGTGGTAGCCGGCCAGGTCGTCCAGCAGTCCCTGTTCCGAATCGAACAATCGCGGCAGCTGGCTCGCATAGACCTGGATGCCGGCCGCCTTGCGATCGAGCACGTCGCTGATATCCGAGTACCTCGGCTCAATCGCGATGCCGACCGGTAGGTCAAGCTCGAGGCCATCCCGACCTAGGCCCGAGAAGTCGCGCCACCACGCGTACGGGAAATCCTCGTAGAACGACAGCCTCCCGACGAACGACGGCGCGGGCATGACCCACCTGCGGCGCTCGGCCAGCAGCGATAGGCCGACCTCACGGCACAGCTGGTGGTCGACGTGCCCGCCCACGGCGAGGGGGAAGTAGACCATCTGTGGCTCCAGCCGCAGGATCTCGCTGCGCAGAAGCTCGTACGGCGGCAGGTCGTCGTGGTGGATCTCTCCCAGCAGCTGGTTGTCGCCCTCGTAGCCGCGGTACACGGCGTCTGGCAGGTCGAGGAAGATCACCGATCCCTCGATGAAGAACGCGTACCGCTCCTCCTCGAGCTTGCGGCGCTCCATGGCGTCCAGAGCGTCGAAGTTGACGGGCATGAGACTGCCCTGCCCTCCGAGCGAATCGGCGATCGGCCGGTCGTCGGCCTCCTCGTTTGTGATGTTGGCTGAGCGTGTCCACGCCGCGCGCTGCCAGAACTGTCGCGCCTGCGTGTTTGCCCGCTGCTGGGTGACGTCGAGCTTCTCGGGATCGGCCTGCCAGGGCGGCGGGCCGCCGACCGGGGCAGTCACCTCGTAATCGGATGCGATGTTCTCGCGTCGGAAGGCCTCCGTAAGCGGCCAGTTGGCCTTGCTTCCGAAGCCCAGGGCCGCGCGCTGGTAGTCGGTCATCGGCCTGCCGCCATTGCCGCCAGACGCGCCACTGCCCGAGTAGACGGTCAGGATCGTGACCGTCTGGCCGAGGTCGCGCAGGCTCGCGATAAGACCACCGCACGAGAGCGCGATGTCATCCGGGTGGGGCGCAACGAACACGTGGGTCATCGGCGGCCGAGCATATCAGCGCTCGCCGAAACCATGCTCGCCCAAGAGCGGCACGAACACGGCGGGCTCTACTGGTTCCTGCGTGAAACCGTCATCCGTGCGCCGGACCAAAGTGATGACCTGCTCGAAAAGGGTGCCGATCGGAATGACGAGCCGGCCGTCGGGCAACAGCTGGTCGACCAACGGCACCGGGATGTGCGGCGCGGCCGCGGCCACGACGATGCCTGCGAAGGGCGCCTCGTCTGGCGCGCCGGCGCTCCCGTCGCCAACGCGAATGTCGACGTCGTACCGCAGCTCCGACAAGGTCCGGCGAGCCCGGTCGGCCAGTTCGGGCTCGAGCTCGATCGACACCACTCGCGCCCCCATCTCGGCGAGGATCGCCGCCTGGTAGCCAGAGCCGGTACCGACGTCGAGGACCTTCGGTCGTTCGCCTTCATGAGCCTCGCGCCACTCAGGCATTGCCAACACCTCGGTCATCCGCGCCACGATGTACGGCTGGCTGATCGTCTGTCCGCGACCGATGGGCAGCGCTCCATCCTGGTATGCCAGGTGCCGCAGCTCAGCCGGCAAGAACGCCTCGCGCGGGACAGCGCGCATCGCGCGCAGGACCTCCGCGTCGCTGACGCCGCGTCTGACGAGCTGCTCAGCGACCCAGTCGTATTCGCCTGGCCGGCGCAACCAGCGGCGCATGGTCTGGGTCTAGGTTGGTCCCGCGCTCGGAGTCCCTGTCGGGACAGGGGTGGACGAGGGAGTCAGGCTCGGCGACGTTGCTGGGCTGCCCGACGTGCCCGGGGTGCCGGACACTGACGGCGTTCGGCTTGGGCGCGGGGTGGCAGAAACACTGGGCACCGGGGAGTCAGTGGGCTCGGGCGGAAGCGTCGGGGTCAGGATGCCGCCCCCGCCGAACAGGAAGCCGTAGATCAGGATCAGCGCGAACACGGCCGCGATAAGGGCCACCCAGACCTTTGACACACGATCGTCGATATATGGCAGCTCGTCGACCGCCGCGGCCGCCGGTGTCGTGGTGATTCTTCCCGATCGGTCCCGTGAAGTGACCGGCTTGGTTGCGTCGACAGCTGGTTGCGCCACAGCGGCCTGCTCCGCGGCATGATCCGCTTCGAGCGCCTCTTCGACATCCTCGCGTTCAGCTGCGGTTAGCTCTGAGTCGTCGGCGGCCGTCTCGTGGACCGCCGTCTCCTCGAGCGCGTCGGAATCGGTCTGCTGAAGCTCTTCGGTATCGTCCGGCCGCTTGGGGTCGGTCATCCCAGGAATGCCCTCCTCAGTTCGATCGCCCTCATGATCAGCCGGGCGGTCGATTTCAGTCTTTCCACGTTCCCACGCGCACCTTCCAGTCTCGCTCCCGCAGCGTCGAGCCCCGCGCGGCCGCGCGCCATCGAACCGATGAGATTGTCAGCCCGCTCGTCGAAGCGCGTCAGCATCCAGTTCGCATGCTCGACCGCGGCGGCCCGCTCGGCCAGTGCTGCGCGAGTGGACCATAGGGCCAGCGGCAGGGTCAGCGCTCGCTCGTCCAGGCTGGTCGCGACCCGGGCGAGGCCAGCCTGGGCGGCGCTCACCCGTCGCCACAGAAGCAACGCTCCAAGGAGCGCCGCTGCTGCAACCATGACGAGCGCGGCGGTCAGGGGGAACAGGTTTTCGGCCAGCACTTCGAACCGATTATGTCAGCCAGCGGTCGCTCAAGCGTCACGAACAGCCGGCAGGAGGGCTCCGATCAAGCCGCCGAGCACGGTGAGGACACCAAAGCCAGCGATCACGATGCCAGCCGGCACGCTTTCGGCCAGGATGCCGGCAACTGCCATGGCCAGTGTCATCGCGCCGAAGACGAAGCTGCCACGGAATGCCACCACGCGGCCCATCAACTCGATCGGCGTGATCTCGATGAAGATCGTCTGGGTCGGGATGATGAAGACGAGATTGGCGACGCCCATCCCCGCCCCCGCGACCAAGGCCAGCAGCACGTTGCCCGTCAGCCCGAGCACGACAGTCGCGAGCCCCATCGCGATGAAGCCACCTACCACCAGCCAGCCCTTGCGCAATCGGGCACCGAGCACGCCTACCGCCAGCCCGCCGACCAGGTTGCCGATCCCGATGGCGGTCTCGATCGCGGCAAAGTTCTGCGGGTAGGGAATGATGGTGCCGTCAAGGACGTCCCGCGCATAGACCACAGTCAGAGCGAGCGTCACGCCGACGGTCATCTGGGCGATCGTGCTGATCAGTGTGTTCTGGATCAGCGCCGGCTTGTCACGCAGGAAACGCCAGCCTTCGCCCAGCTCGTTACTGAAAGCGCGCACCACGCTCACGACGCGCGGCGTCTGGTCGCGCACCAGCGGCGTCACCGCGATGCCGGCCAGCAGGAGAGCGGACAGGACGTAAGTGGCCGAATCGGCAAAGAAAGCCAGGCCGAGATCAGGCGCCCCGACGCCCAAGAACGCGATGAACAACCCGGCGAGGGGGAAACCGATGATGTCGGCGAGCGTGTCCGCCGTCCACGTGGCGCTGCTGGCGGCCATCACGTCGTCCTCGGCCACGATGCGCGGCAGCATCGCCGTCTTGGCCGGCCGAAAGAAGAGGCTGACCGTGGTGATCAGGAATACGAGCGGGTAGACCAGGACCACATTGGCCGTGGCCGCGAACGGGATCGCGAGCACGAGCACGGCTCGGATGAGGTCGCTGGCGATGAGCACGCGTTTGTGCTCCCAGCGATCAACGAAAGTGCCCGCGATGGGACCAAAGAAGATGTTCGGGATGGTCGCGGCAAGGAAGACGAGACCGGTGGCGAGCGGCGAGTTGGTGATCGCGTAGACGAGGACGCCGAGAGCGACCTGGTGGAGCCGATCGCCGAACAGGCTGATCGTCTGCGCCAGCCAGAACGCCGCGAAACGCGCGTCCAGCGCCAACCGAATGTACGGGTGTTGGCGGACCCTCGGTCCAATTGGCAGCGGGGCTGGCATGCCCGCGCCGCGCGTGCCACCCAGGATGATCGGCCGGTCGAAGCCGACGCTGGTTTCGGCCCCGGGTCGCCGACCCGAGCCCAGACTGATGCCGACCTCCGGATCTTCCTTCCCCCGCACCAGCGTACTGAACACGAACCAGCCCACTCCGGCGCCAATGAAAACGTCCCCGATGCTCGCGACATTGGTCAGGATGGGGATGGGCAGCGGGATGATGTCCGCGATCGGCCCGCCGCGCAGGAAGAAATCCAGGCCGAAGTCCGGCGGCAGCAGCCGGTGGAAGGCGGCGTTGAGGTCTTCGACACCCAGACCGGCCGCGGTGAGCGATGGTCCCCAGACCGGCATCCAGCCGCCGTTGACGATGATCGCGAGGCCGTTTGCGCCCGCCCCAACGGCCACGGCGAGCAACCCTGGGTGATTGCGGTTGGGCCACAGGCCCGCGATCAACAGTCCGAAGGCGCCTGCATAGAGGGGTAGTCGCAGCGTCTCGGCGATCCCGACGCCGTTGGCGATGGCGGCCTGTGTCCCGATGCGTAGTGCCAGGGCCAGGAAGATCAGCCCGACCCAGCGCAGCCGGACGTCGACCAGCCGGCCGATCCTCCCGCCCGCGAGCAGGCCACCGACGAGGCCAATGACCAGGCCGATGGCGATCAAAGCAGGCTGCCCTCAGACACGCCTTACGCCCTCAGCGCGCACATGCCGACCGTACCTTTTTGGGAGCCGCGCGGAGAAGCGGCCTGATCAGGCGGGAAGGGCTTCCGGCTCACCCAGGAGCGGGATGTGGCGATGAGTCAGATGCTCGGGAATGTTCGGCTTGGCCCAGTCCGGTCGGCGGGCGATGAGGCGCTCGAACGCCTCGACGATCTCCGGATCGAACTGGATGCCGCTGTACTTGCGCAGCTCCTGGAGCGCATGGTCCTCTGACAGCGGCGTCATACGGTAGGGGCGCGCGGCGGTCATCGCCTCGAACGAGTCCGCGACATGGAGGATGCGCGCCAGCTTGGGGATGTTGTGGCCAACCAAGCGGTCGGGGTAGCCAGACCCGTTGAACCACTCGTGGTGATGCCGAATGATCGGTAGCTCGGGGGCGAGCTTTTGAACGGGCCGGATGATTTCCTCGCCCTTGACCGGGTGAGCGTTCATGGCCATGCGTTCTTCCTTGGTCAGCGAGCCCTGCTTGAGGAGGATCGCGTCGGGGATGCCGATCTTGCCGATGTCGTGGAGCAGGCCGCCCCATTCGAGAGCCTCTAGCTCGCCGTCCGAGCAGCGCATCTCCTTGCCCAGGTCCTTGGCAATCAGCTGGACGCGCACCGAGTGACCCGCGGTGTACGGATCCTTGGCGTCGACCGCGGACGCCAGGCTTCTCACGGTCTGGGTGAACATGTCGCGGATCTCGACGACCTTTTTGTAGCCGGCCCGCGTGGCGTAGAGAGGGACGGCGAAGGGCAGGACGCCGATGGGCCCGGCCACGACATACATAGCCGCCATCAACCAAGCCAGCGGCGCGAGCCCCGCGAGGCTGACCCCAAGCTGTCGGATGTTGGCTCGGAGGACCGCCATTATTGAACGCTCTTCGCGTAGCCCGATCGCGACTGCCGTCAGAATGTTATTGATCGCGACGTAGCAGAGGCCGGCCGCCACGACAGCCACCAAGGTGCCATTTGATGGCGTGAAGCCGGAAGGCATCAGCACCTGCATGACGACTGCAGCGGCGATGCCGGGCACTGCAATTGATGCATGGTTGTACAGCGTTCCGTACCACGGGATACCCCCTCGCAGTCGGAACAGCCCGCGGATCTCCCGCAGTTCGATCGTTCCGATCGCGATCACAGCAGCCGCAGCCGGCCCTCCGAGCGCAGCCGCTGCAATAACCGGCGCACTCGTGACGTCGACGACGGTCCCGCCCGCCATTCGGACTGGGGCGGCGGCCGCGAGAATGGCTACACAGACCCAAAAGAGAAGGCCCGGCCAACCCGAGATACCTGAGGTCAGCGGGGCAAGCAGCGCAAGAACGGTGGCGAACACAGCAAAAATGACCACCGCGGTGATCGCAGCCTTGAGCTTGCTGTTCAGGGCGGGGCGGTTAGGAGGCGGCACAAACGCAAGTATCGAGGCGCCATCGGTGCCTCGATACTAGGTCTAAGGTACTAAGCGCGCGCCTATAGCGGGCGAACACCAGCTGATGCAGTAATCGCCAGCGCGAGCAGCGTCGCCGACAAGCCTAACGCTCGCAGTCTGCTGCGAAACATGTGGCCTACCAGGCCTTCGTGCCGTTGTTTGGTCCCATGTGCCCACTCCTTTCCAAGCTCCGAAGAGCCTGAGTTGTCCATTCGCCTTCCCCTTCGGCGGAAGCATTCGGCAGGCTTCAGGTACTTTCGTACGAAGGTGAGTGGCACGTTAGGGTGAGGGACAGGTTGAACCAATACGCATGGCGGCTTATTGGTGCGGCGACAATTCCTCCGCGCAAAGTTCTGTGAGCGACTGCGGTTCCAAGCCGTCGGCCCTCTCCTGTGAGGCGAAATGGGTGTACTGAGCACTGGCCGCAGACCTGGCTCCGAGGCGCCAGTACAAGGCGATAAGGCTCTTCTCCATGTCGCGTGCCTCCGGGTCGGCCTCGAAGGCGCGTAAAGCGACGTCTCGAGCGTCCGCGAATGCGCGGATGCCTATTAGCCGCCTCACGACGCCATGAGCAAACTCCAGCATCGAGGCGTGAAGTCGGCTGCGCCACGCGGCCGCCCAATCCTCGTACTCAAACTCCGGAGCGAAGTGGCCGCCGTACCTATCGAGCAACTTCAGCGCATCGCGAGGTTCGATCGACTTGGGTGATGCCACCCGGACGCCTTTAAGGAACTCGACGCTCGAAGCGCAGACTAAGTCTTCATCTAACCAAACCAAATCACCCGCGTATGCGACGTATTCGACGGAAATGTCGTCCTCGTACCACGGATCGACGTCTCTGCGCAGAAAGTACAGCGACTGGTTGAGGCTGTTCGAGGCGCTCTGGGGGTCGTTGTTTGGCCAGAGCTCCTCGAGAACTTGTTCACGCGTCGCGGTGAAGTTCGGGCGCGTAAGTAGGTACATCAGCACCGAGGCCGGCTTTCGACGTGCGGCGCTGAGGTCGAGGGATCGGTCACCCACCCTAAGACGGACACGGCCGAGATCGAACACCTCGAGTTTAGGTGCGACCCTTTTCGCCAGATGGGTGCCGAGAGTCGTGCTTACTCGGCCTTTCCGGCTGTACGTCTTCGCGAAAGCCCTGAGTTGGACAACGTCAGAGTGTTCGCCGTGGTCGTCCAGCAGAAGAGCTGCTGTACGGGCTGCCGGCACGTTCCCGCGCGTTAGCTGCGTTCGAAGTATTGGCAGCCAGCGATTCGGCCAGCGCCCGATGGAGACATGAAGCGCCTGTGGCAGGGGATTCATTACGGCCAACGAGGGCCCCAGCGCGTCCGCAACTTCGAGGAGCCCCAGTTCACCGACTGATGCTGCGTCGACTATGGCCTCCGACAGCTTGTCTCCGTTCTCGGCAATCACTGCGACTAGCAGACCGAAGCGAACCTCTGCGTTACGAGCCGCCTGCAGGCGTGCTCGCTCGTGGGCGGCATTAGCGATGCTCGATGCGGCTGACCGATCGCCTGCCAGGAGAAAGCTCATGGCGACCAGCAGGTCGTAGTCGAAGGTATGGCCGACGTCGAGCGGCCTCTCTCGCGGTAGTTGAGCCATTAACTCCAGCGAGCGCTCAGGGTTACTCGCTAGATGCAGAAACGCACGCGATACGGCGGCCACTCCGGCCGCTTCGATGTCGGAGAGGCCCCGTCGCTCGAGAGCGTCGACGCTCGTGAGCATCCGCTCCGCACGCTCTCTTTCCCCAATCCGCGCGCACAGGTAAGCGAAACTGGCTGGGACGTCGGCATGCTCGCCACCCGTGAGCAAACCAAGCCGGATGTGCTCTTCGGCTCGAGCGGAGTCCCCGATTTCGGACCAACAGGTCGCGAGGACGGCATAAGTGGAGTACCGCTCAGATGCCGGATACGACAGACGATCGAATGTCTCAAGAGCGTTTTCGCACAGTCGGATAGCGTCGGCCGGGTTCCCTGCGACCGACTCGGCGATCGCGGCGTTGTGCAGACTGATGGCGGCGTAATAGGCGTGACCACTCACAAGTTGAGACTTCGCCATGTTTTCGAGGCGGCGCACGAGGCCGGGGTACGACAGCTGGACGGAAGACAGATGGCTGGCGTCAAGAAACACCTGTGCGATATCCGCGAAAACCTTAGGCGTTTGGAGGTCCGATCGGATTTCCTCTAGGGTCTGGAAGAGGAGTGACCGGTCGCCGAGGCGCCAGCCCAGGGAGAGCTTCGAGTACCGGAACACGGCGCGCACGTCTGGCGGAGCATTGGTGAGGTCGACGCCCGAAAGCAGTGCGCCGGCACCCACCAGGTCTCCATCCTCGATCAACCGTCGGGCATGGATCGCAGCTACTGCCGGATCAGCGGGGACGCCGTCGAGGCGGTCGATCAGCGAGGACGCCACGCCCCATTGACCAGATCCCATCGTGAGCATCACCGAGCGACCCAGGCTTCGCATCGCCTCCGTTTGATCACCCGCCTCGATGAAATGGCGGCATGCAATGAGCGGCTCGGTTTCTGCAACGGCTCGGGCGAGCGCGAGATGCATTTGGCGGATGGCCTCAACGGGATGACGCTGCTTGAGGGTTCCGAGGAGAAAATCGCGTAAGAGCGGATGGAGGTGACGGGTTTCGCTCGACTGGCTGGTTCGGCTCAGCAGCCCAAGCCGATCGCCGTCGTCGATCCATCGGCGTGCTTGCTCCTCGTCCGGGGCTAAGCCCCGCCGCTCGGCAAAGAGGGTCACCACGTGTGCGGGCACGATTCGATCGAGAAGTACGACGCGAACCAGGAACTCCTCGAGCTCTCCGGGCAGATTGTTGAGCACCTCCTGCGCCAGGAAGTCGTAGATGGGGCTGGTGGCACCTGAAAGCGACTTGGCCAACGCTCGAATTGCGCTCGACGGCCGCCCACGAACCGACCCGTGAAAGAGCTGCAGGCTCGCGGCCCAGCCCTGGGTGCGTGCTTCTACATCCCGCAGCACATCCGGATCGAGCGCAAGACCGTATCCATCTGCGAACAGCTGCTTCGTCTCGGGTCCCGTGAAACGAAGATCCTCCGTCGTGATCTCGGCGACCTCGCCCATTCCGGCAAGGCGGGCGAGCTCAAGCGTCGGCCGGCGGCGAGACGATATGACGAAATGGAGCCAGGGTGGCGACTCCTTGATCAGGCGAGTGACGAAAGCGCGTGCTTCGGCGCTGTCATCTACGGCGTGGAAGTCGTCTAGGACCAGCACAGTCGGAGCCTCGCCGAGACGCGGAAGTTCGCCGAGCAGACTGGCAACGAACACGCTCGCGGGCGGTCCCCCGGGGGCGACCTGGCCCAGCAGAGCGAGCGTGCTGTGACCAAACTCAGGGTCGATCTCGCGCGCGGCTGCGATCACATGGTTCGTCCACGTGACGGGGTCTGCGTCAGTTGGATCGAGCTTGTACCAGAGGCATCGCGCTGTCGCGCGTAACGAAAAGTCGGCAAGCAGCGTGGTCTTGCCATAGCCGGCCTCGGCGATAAGGAGAGTGAGTCGCGACCCGACCGCGTCGGTGAGCCGATCCAGCAATCGCTGGCGGGAGAGGGTGGAGCTGCGCAGCGGGGGCGGCTGGATCTTCGAACGGATTACCGCTGCCCGTTCGGGACCAGCGGTTTCACCCCGTGTCTTCGCACTCGACCCACCTGATTGCGGTGGCCGCACCGATGGCCTCGCTGCGGCCGGACTGGTGCGGGGCATGCGGGATCCCGTGCGGGTTGGATCGCTCATGGCGACCAGCGGGCGTCGGACCATGGCCGCATCATCGGGACCGACCCTTACCTGCGCCTTATCGGCTGATGTGGAAAACTACCCCGGACCCGCTCCGACCGGCCTTATCCGCCCTCGTACTCGAAGTGCAACTTGAGCTCCACGCGGTACTCGACGAGCTTGCCGTTCTCCACGCGCGCACTCGACTTCACGACCTCGATCTCGCGAATGTTGCGCACCGTACGGGCCGCCGTGGAGACCGCCTGACGTGCGGCGTCGCTCCACGAACGCGGGCTCGTGCCGACCAGCTCACGGATAATTACCACGCCCATGTCGATCTCCCCTCAAATGCCCCCGGCCAAGGGAGCGAGTGTATGCGCGCAAGCGGGAGGGAACCATGCTGTGGAATGGGCCGTCTGCAGCCCATGTCGAACTTGACCACCTTGTCTTCCCGCGCCCGTCGTCCTGCTGCGTTGCTGACCCTGGCGCTTGCCGGGCTGCTGACGGCCTGTAACTCGACAGGCGGAGCAACCACTCCGCCGACCAACGCGCCGACCAGCCCCCCGACCAACGCACCCACGCCCGCGGCCCCGACTCCCTCCCCCACACCTCTTCTCAGCCCAACCTTCCGGGCTGACCAGATCGAGCACCCGACCGGTGCGACCGACATTGTGCTGCGCATGGAGCAGGGTGGCGGTCACCAGATCTTCGGCTACTCCTACTCCCAGGCTCCTGAGTTCACGCTATACGGCGACGGCACCGTGATCTTCCAGCAGATCGACAACCGCGGAGCGCCATTTGGGTCATCTGCCTATCTGCCCTGGCTGGTCGGCCACCTCGACGAGGAGGGGATGCAGGCGCTGCTCCAGTTCGCGCTGTCGACCGGCCGACTCGCGAACGCGAAGGACAGCTACGACAACAACACGTGCGCCGACTGTGGCACGGTTGTCTTCAACCTGAATGCCGCCGGCCTCAACAAGGTTGTCAACATCTACGCCCTGGAGGGGATGAACGAGCCGGGACCGGACAGCGCCGACCGCGCTGGGTTCGCCCAGCTCAGAGCCGCGCTGCAAGACTTCCAGAACCAGGAAGGGCTCGGCGACGTGACCGAATATGACGCTGAGCTATACCGAGTCGTGCTCCTCGAGGCCTTCGGCGAGCCGGCGACGGCGCCGCTGGAGTGGCCGTGGGACGACCTGACTCTTGGGGATTTCCCTGCCGGCGACGAGCCGGGCGGCATCGCCATCCTTGACCGGGAACATGTCGAGAAGCTGCTCGACGTTCCGAACGGCGGCCATTTCGGTGTCTGGGTCGAAGATCCGGATGGCAGGTTCGTGCAGCTGGCCGTGCGTCCGCTGTTCCCCGAAGAGCAGGCGGCGGTCGAAGGCAACGAGCCCAAACTCTAGTTGTAGGCGCCCGCGAAGCGGCTTTCGTCGGCGATCGAAACGAAGCGGGTCTGGCGCTTCCGGAAGTAAAGCTTCGTCTCGCCGGTGGGGCCATTGCGGTGCTTGGACAGGCGCAGATTGA
>JBPCLD010000040.1:0-3535 GCA_051003655.1 Candidatus Limnocylindrales bacterium
TTCGCCGCAGCCGACGGCGCGCTCATGACCATGGACGCCTCGGGCGGCGTGGAATCCGGGACAGAACGGGCGGTCAGCCTGGGCCGTTCGACGAACACCGCCGCGCTTTTCGTCCTGACCCGCTGCGAGCGGGAGAACGCTGACCCGAACGCCGCCCTGGATGCGCTGCGCGTGGCCTTCGGCAACAAGATCGCGCCACTTCATCTCGCCATCGGCCGCGCCGATTCGTTCCGCGGCTACGTCGACCTTGTCCATCGCAAGGCGTACGTCTGGGAGAAGGGGGCGCGCTCTGAGGTGGAGATTCCAGCCGAGCTGGCCGATGAGGTTGTCCGTCGCCGCGACCAGCTCCTGGAGGCAGCCGCCGAGGCCGACGACGACGTGCTGACCAAGTACCTAGAGGGCCAGGATATCTCCGACGAGGAGCTGGACGCTTGCCTCCACCGTGGCGTGCGCGACAGCAGCCTGGCGCCGGTGATGGTGTCATCGGCCGCGCACGACATAGGCATTGAGGGAGTTCTCGACGCGATCGTCCGCTACCTCCCCTCCCCCGACGAAGAAGGCCCGGTCAAGGTGCTCGACGCCGCGGGCAAGGAAGTCGAGGTCCCGCCAGATCCTAGCGGGCTGCTCGTCGCGCGCGTGTTCAAGACCACTGCCGACCCGTTCGTCGGCCGGCTCACCTACTTCCGCGTGTACGCGGGAAAGATCTCGTCGCACGACCACGTCTGGAACGCCGTCCGAGGCGAAGAGGAGCGCATCGGCCAGGTGCTGCGTGTCAAGGGCAAGGACACGGTCCCGGTCGGGACGATCAGCGCGGGAGAGGTCGGCGCGATAGCCAAGCTCGTTCACACGCACACGGGGGACACGCTGTCATCGCGCGAGAAGCCGTTCACTATGGCCCCGATCGATTTCCCACCAGCCTCCCTGCCGGTCGCGATCGAGCCGCAGACGAAGGCCGACCTGGACAAGCTCGGGAATGCGCTGAACCGACTTGTCGAGGAGGATCCGGGCGTCCGCGTGGAGCGCCAGGCGGAAACCGGCGAGCAGCTCCTGTGGGCGCAGGGCGAAAGCCACATCGCAGTTATTGTCGAGCGACTCAAGCGCAAGTTCGGTGCGGCCGTTGTGACTCGCCCGCCGCGCATCCCGTACCGCGAGACCATCCATTCGCGTACCCAGGCCGAGGGGCGGCACAAGAAGCAAACCGGCGGCCGCGGCCAGTTCGGCCATGTGTGGCTCGAGATCGAGCCGAACCCCGGCGGTGGAGTCGAGTTCGCCACGAAAGTGGTCGGCGGATCAGTGCCGCGCCAGTTCTGGGCGGGCGTCGAGAAGGGCGTGCGCGACATCGCCGAGAAGGGGCCAATCGCCGGCTACCCGGTGATCGACTTCAAGGCGACCCTTTACGACGGCTCGTTTCACACGGTCGACTCGGACGAGCTCTCCTTCCGACTGGCCGGCCAGCTGGCCACGCGCAAGGGCATCCAGGATTCCGCACCCGTGCTGCTGGAGCCGATCATGGACGTCGAGGTCCAGGTGCCCGAGGCGTACATGGGTGACGTGAACCGCGACTTGAACACGCGCCGCGGCCGCGTGCTGGGCATGGACACCGCCAACGGCCTCCAGGTGGTTCGTGCCCACGTTCCCCAGGCCGAGCTGTTCAACTACGCCACCGAGCTCCGTTCGCTATCCGGCGGCCGGGGCATGTTCAAGGCCAATCTCGCTCACTACGAGGAGGTCCCGACCCACGTGGCGCAGAAGGTGATCGACGCGCACAAGAAGGACGAGACCGCCGCCCATTGACGAGAACATCCTCGTGCATCCCGAAATGACAGGCCCCAAGCCCGCCTCGCAGGTGTACACATGGGAGCCGTCGGACGCGGCGATCGCCCAGCGCTATGGACTGCGACCCGCCGACATCCTTCGCTTCGACACGAACACATCGCCCCTGCCGCCGGCGTTCGTGCCAGAGGCTTTGTTAGGCCCGTTCGACCCAACAGTCAACGAGTACCCAGATTCGGCGTATGCGGATCTGGCTGCAGCAGCAGCTGCGTACGCGGGCGTCGAATCGCACGAGGTTATCGTCGGCGCCGGGGCAGACGAGGTCCTCGACCTGGTCGCCAAGGCGTTTCTTCCACAGGGTTCGGCGGCACTTATCCCGATCCCAACCTATGCGATGTACGGAGTCCTGACCTCCCAACGGGCGGCGAAACTCATTCCTGTGCCGCGACTACAGGGCGGCGAGGGCTTCGCGCTCAACGTACCAAAGGTCATCGAGCGGCTATCGGAAGTCGCCGTGGTTTGGCTCTGCTCGCCCAACAACCCCACTGGGGTCGAGGACACTGCCGAGGATCTCCGTGCAGTTTTGGATGCCGCCGGCCTCCAGCCGAACCCGCCCCTGGTCGTGGTCGACGAGGCGTACTTCGAGTTCAGTGGGGTGAGTGTCATTCCCTGGCGAGCTGCATATCCGAACCTGCTCGTGGTCCGCACCGTCTCGAAAGTCTTTGCCTTGGCAGGAGCCCGAGTTGGATATGGCGTGGGTGATCGGTCGGTGATCGAAAGGCTCGAGCGGGTTCGCCCGCCCGGCAGCATCTCGACCATCTCCGCGCATATCGCCACGATTGCGCTTCGGTCACCCGACTACGCCCGACGCAACATGCTGGCGCTGTCCGAGGAACGACGCTGGCTCACAGACGAGTTGGACCGGCTCAACTGGACGCCTTGGCCCAGCGTCTGCAACTTCCTGCTTGTGCGCGTCGGTGACCACGACGCGGCCGAGCTCGCTGCCGACGGCCTGCTGCGCGCCGGCATAGTCCCGCGCACGTTCGGACCCGCCAATGCCTTACGCGGCCACCTCCGCCTGACAGTCAGGAGTCGCGCCGAGAATGAACGACTGCTGGAAGCGGTGGCCGGATTGATGAGGGCTGGTTCCTCGACATGAAGAAACGGCCCGCGGGGATTGCTCCCTGCGGGCCGTAATTGCGACTTGTGGGTGACGTTAGCGGGCGTGTCGCTCGACTGCGAAGTGATACGCACCCATGATGCACTTCGAGTTGACGTTGGAAGCCTGACTGATGCGGAGCTGGGCCTTCACCGTGTAGGTGCCGCCCATGACCGCCAGCGACCGCTCGATAGCTCCCGAGGTTGCGACCGACTCGGATACGTTGGCCTGACCTGCGAATGCATGGTTTCCACTCGGTTCCATCGTCGTGTTGCCGACGAGGATGCGGACCATGCAGCCCGGGTTCTGGATGATCGAAACATGACCCTGGAAACGAGCCACGAGGAGCGAGCCTTTCGTCGTCGATGCAACCGGCATCGAAACGGTTGCTCCGAGGATATCGGTGTAGACCGTAGACCCGGTGGTGTGGCTTGCGGTTGATGTGTTCTCACGAACCACCCGGATGGCGGTCTGTCCCTTGGCGTTGACGCTCGATAGCGCCGCTGCGGCGATACCCGCGGTCGCTGCGAGGGCGACGAGTGCAATCGCGAGAGAGAAGAACCTGATGCGCTTGCTCACGCATCACCCCGAGCAACCCACGGG
>JBPCLD010000041.1:0-4656 GCA_051003655.1 Candidatus Limnocylindrales bacterium
CGCCGGTCGGCACGAACACGGCATCGTCAAGATGGCAGCGGCTGCCAGCCGCGTCAGCGACGGGAGGGTTCGAAGACGGTGACCGGTCGGTGCGCTTTGGGTCGCGAGCGGGTTACACGTCTGTCGCCTGCTGCGCCGCGCCCTCGCCTCGCATGTGTTAGGCCTCGAGTCGATAACCGACGGCGCGGACAGCGACCGGGACGGGGGCGCCCACTGCGCGCAGCTTTTCGCGCAGCCGTGCAAGATGCGGCTTGAGCCAGAGCGGGTCCGGATCGTTCTCGGTCGGCCATCCGGCGGCCAGGAGATCAGCGTGCGGTACCAGATCGCCGAGCTGCTCCACGAGGATTGCCAAAAGGCGGAATTCGATCGCCGTTGCGGGCACTGGCGCGTTGTTCCAGCTGATCTCGTGGCGGCGCAGGTCCAGCTCCCAGCCCGATCGACCGGCTCTGGCCGCGGCGCCAGCGGCGCCCGCGGCACGATGCGCTCTCGTCCCGTGCCTGCGTACGACGGCACGGATGCGCGCCAGGAGCTCGCTGGAAGGGGCTCCCTTCCGGATGTAATCGTCCGCGCCCAGGTCGAGCAGCTCCGCCGGCACGGATCGGTCGCGCTCGCCGGACACGATCAGGATGGGTACGTCCGAAACGGCCCGCATCTGGCGGCATACCTCGGCTCCGTCGAGCCCCGGCATAGCCAGATCGAGCAGCACCGCATCGACGCGATCGCTGCGGAATCGACGAAGAGCCTCGTCGCCGTCGTATGCAGCTACGATCCGATGGCCGGCCCGGCCGAGCACGGTGCCAAGCGCACCCATCCACGCCGGCTCGTCGTCGACGACGAGGATCGTGAGGGCCTCAGACATGGTCGGCTTCGCCAGCTTCATCCATCGCTTTAACGGCGATGATGACTGCCTCGTCAGCAGTCAGCTTCCTGCCTTGCTCCCATGCCTCGGCGAAGGCGGCTTCGTCGAGCTGCCTGTGGATGGTCACGATGGTCTTTTCGTTCATCTTGGCGACCCAGGGCTCCCTGGCGCCTGTCTCCTCGTACAAGGATTCCGCGTGGGATACGAGCCGGGCGGCGATCGCCGCTCTTCCCAGGAATGCGAGGACACGGGCGACGCTGCAGATTCTCGACTCCACAAGTAGGCGATCGCCGACGTCTGGAAGGAGGCGAAGACTCTCCTTCGCGATCGAGACCGCGTCATTAAGCCGGCCCTGGTCGAGGGCGACATTCGCGAGCGCACCCAGCAGCGTCGCCTCGAGAGTTTTGTTTCCAAGCGCATGTGCCCGACGAAGGTCGTCCTCGTACAGCGGTCGGGCGCGCTCGAGGTCGCCGCTGGTGTAGTAGATGAACGCCAGGGTGCGGGTCGCCCACAGCAAGGAAGTGTCGTCGCCGACCTCGCGGAACAGGCGGACGCTCTCCTTCGCGAGTTGCTCGGCCTTGACATGATCCCCGCCTTCGAGGTGCAGATACCCGAGCTGCCACAGGGAGGTCGCGATGCCCCTCGAGTTTCCGAACGTGCGATGGAGTGCGAGCGCCTCCTCCGCCCAACGAGCCGATGCCTCCATGTCTGCACTCTTGGCCGCGAGCATCGACACTCCGTCCAGGGCCTTGGCCCGGGCGGCGGTTGGGCGCTCGTCGTCGCGAAGGAGGCCCTCGAGCCGCCGCCGCCCTTCGACGTGGTGGGCCCGCTGGTCCCAGAACTCGGCGATCGCTCCCGCCAGTCGCAAGGCACGCTCCGTTTCGCCCGAGGATTCGAGGTGGTCGAGAGCAGCTCGGAAGTTGTCGTGCTCGCGCTCCAGCCGCTCGTGCCAGTCGGCGGCTCCCGTGTCCAGCAGGTTCGGTTCCGCCTCTTCGGCCAGTGCGAGGAAGTGCTCGGCATGGCGACGGCGGAGCACTTCCGGGTGCTCGGAATCTTCCAGCCGTTCCAACGCGTACTCGCGGATCGTTTCGAGCATCGAGAAACGCTCATTGGCGTGTCGAAGGAGGCTCTGGTCGACGAGTGACCCAAGAACGTCGAGGTCCGCGTCGCAAACCGCCTCGGCTGATTCCACGGTGCAGCCGCCGCGGAAGACCGACAACCGCCCGAAGAGGGTCTGCTCCTCGATTTTGAGGAGGTCATATGACCAGGCGATGGTCGCGCGCAGCGTCCGCTGACGGGGATCAGCGTCGCGCCCGCCCTTGAGCAAGTCCAGGCGCCTGGCCAGTCGGTCGAGGATCTGTTCCGGAGACAGCATGCTGGCGCGGGCAGCGGCGAGCTCGACCGCCAGGGGCAGGTTGTCCAGCCGGCGGCACAGTTGCGCAATTGTTTCGCCCGGTGGAAGGCCCGATCGACCGCTGAAAAGCGCGACCGCCTCACTCACGTCAAGCGGCGGTACCGCATATTCGATCTCGCCGCTTACACGTAGCAGTTCGCGGCTCGTGACGAGCAGGCGGAGGTTGGGGCAGGCGCGAAGCAAGACCGAAAGATCGGCTGCCGACTCGACGACCTGCTCGAGGTTGTCAAGCAGGAGCAGCATCTGTCGATCTCCGATGTGCTCGGCGAGCACATCCTTGGCGCCGAGTGTCTGGGCGATCGTCTCGGTCACCAGTGCGACCTCGCGCAACGGCGCAAGGTCGACCCAGAAGGTGCCGTTCCGAAACTCGGCCACGAGTTCGGCGGCTGTCTCGATGGCCAGCCGTGTCTTCCCCGTTCCGCCCGGACCTGTCAGCGTCAACAGGCGCGTCCCATTGCTGAGCAGCGTCCTGATGTCAGCCACTTCCTTCGACCGGCCCACAAACGACGACGCCGGTTTGGGGAGGTTCGTGTTTGAGATGGTCTTCAGCGGCGGGAAGGGCTCCCCGCCCAGTTGGTAGATCCAGACCGGCGCGGCGAAGTCCTTTAGCCGGTGCTCGCCGAGGTCGAGTAGCTCGACAGCGTCACCCACGACCTGGCGCGTTTCCTTCGATAGCAGTACCTGCCCGCCGTGGCCTGCCGCCGCGATGCGGGCGCCCAGGTGGACGTCGTGACCCACGTATCCACCGTCGGCTAGGTGAGGCATTCCCGTGTGCAGGCCCATGCGCACCCGAATCGGCCCGTCGGCAAGCGCGTGCTGCGCCTCGTCGGCGGCATGGACTGCAGCCGCGGCGTCACCAAATGCCACGAAAAACGCGTCGCCCTGCGTGTCTACCTCGAATCCTCCGTGACGCGCGAACGAGTTGCGCAGCAAGCTGCGGTGTTCGGCGAGGGCGGCGCCATACGCCTCGGGACCCAACTCACTGAGAATCCTTGTCGAGCCTTCGATGTCGGTGAACAGAAACGTAACCGTTCCAGTCGGGAGTTCCGGCATGCCCGCGACTCTAGCCGAGCAGCTATCGCTCCTCGTGGCAGGTGTTGACGAGGCGACCTATGCGCTCGATCTCCACGACCACCTCGTCTCCCTCGCCGAGCAGCCGCTTCGGCTCGCGAAACCAACCGACTCCTGACGGCGTGCCGGTGGCGATCACGTCGCCCGGTTCGAGCGTGAATGCTTGGGAACAGAACGAGACGAGTTGGGCAACACTGAAAACCATCGTTGACGTGGACGCATCCTGCATCACCTCCCCGTTGACGAGGCACCGGATGCGCAGGGACTGCGGGTCCCCTATCTCCTCCGGTGTCACCAGCCACGGACCCATCGGGCAGAAGGTGTCGAGTGATTTCCCGCGCACGAACTGACGATCGCTGGACTGGAGGTCGCGGGCGCTCACGTCGTTGAGACATGTGTACCCGCCGACGTAATCGAGCGCGTCTGCTTCGTCTACGCGGCGACAGGTCCGTCCTATGACCACCGCCAGCTCGGCTTCGAAATCGACCGACTGGGTGAGACGCGGATCCCATCGAATCGCGCCGCCGTGGCCGATCACCGAGGTCGTCAGCTTGGCGAACAGCACCGGGTGATCTGGCGCATCACGGCCGCCCTCGCTCGCATGAGATTGGTAGTTGACCCCGGCGGCCACGACCTTTCCAGGGCGCGGCACAGGGGCCAGCCACTCGACCTGCTCTATCGGGATGCTCGCGTCCGAGGCGGCTCCGCGGCTGGCGCCCTCCCACGCCCGTTCCAGGGCGCCCTGCGAGCCGGGCATGGCGGCCAGGAAGGCCGCCATCGTTGTCGGCAAGCCCGCGCCGAGGCTGGAAACGGCGACGAGGCGGTCGCCGACGGCGATGCCGAGGTTTTCCCCCCGCCCAGGCTCCCCCGCGAAGGCCTGCGGCGTTCGATAGGAGACGAGCTTCATCCGGACTTTCTCCCTTCGCCTGTCTGGGCGATCACGACGCCAATGATGACGAGTGCGCCTCCCAGCAGCTGGAGGGGTGTGAGCACTTCGGCGAACAGAATGGCCGCGAACACGATTGTGTAAACGGGCTCCACAGTGCTCACCAAGGAAGCCCGCGCTGCGCCTATCCGTTTCGCGCCGGCGTAGAAGGTCTGGATGGCGAGGGCAGTCGAAATAGCGCCCACTCCCAGCAACGGCAGCCAAGCCTCAGAGGGGATCTGTGAGGGCGCGACAGGCCTGCCCGTCGCTAGTGCGGCGATCGACCAACCGATCGCGGTCGCCGTGATCATCACCGCCGCCGCAGGTGCGGGCTCGGTCCCCTGCGTCTCCGCGACTACCTCCGAGTCGTATGGCGGCACCGCGGTA